>NZ_ANKP01000054.1:0-44503 GCF_000319775.1 Cupriavidus sp. HMR-1 | reverse complement strand
GGCGTCACCCACCTGCACGCGCCGCGTCGTCATGGCTGCGAGGTCCGCCGCCGCGCGCGCATTGTCCTCGGCGGCCACGCGGGCCTGCCCAGCCCGAATTGCGGCGATCCAGAGGCTCAGGATCTGACGCGATGTTTCGTGCTTGGCGTCCTTGACCGAGAGGTTGCCGGCCTCGGTCGCGAGATCGGCCAGGGCGCCGTCGGCCTCCGCCTTGCCCCAGAGACGCAGCGGACGCTCGATTGCAATCTGGCCTTCGGGATAGCGCTCTGAGGGCTCGCGTACCTGCCGGCCCTGGCCGATCACCCGGACAACCGTTTCCGCCGTGCCCGCGCGCGTGCCTGCGGCGCGTGCCGTCGTGGCATCCCGCCGCGCTTCAGCCGTGAGCACGTCAGGCGCTCGCGCAACGGCCTCGCGCACTGCCGCCTCGGCAGGCAGGTACGACTGCGCGTCCTGCGCGAAGACGGCACCATTCGAGAGCAACGCGGCTCCTATCATCGCCAACGTGATGTTTCGCATTGCCGGCTTCATTGCATCTCTCCCTTGGCAGACGGACGAAGGCCAGGCACGCCGAAACGTTCGAACAACAGCGGCAGCAGGAGCAGCGTCAGCGCGGTGGATGTCACCAGTCCGCCGGACACGACAATCGCCAGCGGCCGCTGGATTTCAGAACCCGGGCCGGAGGCCAGCAGCAGCGGAATCATGCCGAGTGCCGCAATGCACGCGGTCATCAACACGGGCCGCAAGCGATCGCGCACGCCGACGCGCACGGTGGTGGCCATATCGTGCCCTTCGTCCAGCAACGCATTGAAGTGCGACACCAGCACCACGCCGTTGAGCACCGCGATGCCGAGCAGCGCGATAAAGCCCACCGACGCCGGCACGGACAGGTACTCGCCCGAGATCCGCAATGCGGCAATGCCACCGACCAGCGCGAACGGAATATTGGCGATGATCAGCACCGCCTGACGCACCGACCGGAACGTCAGCATCAGCAGCAGGAAGATCGCGCCCAGCGCCAGCGGCACCACCAGCGCGAGACGGGCCGCCGCGCGTTGCTGGTTCTCGAACTGGCCACCCCATACGATGCGCAGACCCTTGAGCGACGCAAGCTGATTCACCGCGGTTTGCGCTTCCTGCACGAAGCCAGCCAGATCGCGCCCACTCACGTTGACCTGGACCACGGCAAAGCGCGCCCCGTCCTCATGGTTGATGCGGACCGGTCCGTCGATGCGGTCGATACGCGCGAGCGACGTCAGTGGCCATACCTTGCCATCGGGCGCCGTCACCAGCAGACCCGTGAAAGCATCCGGCACCTGCCGCAGCCCCGGCCCGCCGCGCAGGATCAGGGGCGTGCGGACGATGCCTTCCGGCACCACGCCGATGCGGTCGCCTTCCACCAACGCACGCAGTTGCGCCTGCAATGCGTCGCCGCTGAATCCCGCCTGCCCGGCCGCGGCCCGGTCGATCACTACGTTCATGTATTGCACGCCGCTGTTGCTCGGTGCGATCACCTCGGCCACGCCGTTGATCTTGCGTACCGTTGCGGCGATGGCGGTGGCGGCGTTGTCGATGGATGCAAGGTCGTTGCCGAAGATCTTGATGGCCACATCGCCCCGCGTGCCGGTCAGCATCTCGGAGACGCGCATCTCGATTGGCTGCGTGAAACCGTAGACCACGCCCGGGAAGCGCTCCATCACCTTGCGGATCGATTCCGCGATATCGTCCTTGGTGCCGCGCCACTCGTCCTTCGGCTTGAGCACCAGGAAGGTATCGGTCTCGTTCAGCCCCATCGGGTCCAGCCCCAGGTCGTCCGACCCGGTACGCGCCACCACCGAGCGGATTTCAGGCACTTCCTTGAGCAGCGCCCGCTGGACACGCTGATCCAGCTCGAGCGATGCCGCCAGCGATACGGATGGCGCCTTCTGCAACTGCACGATCAGGTCGCCCTCATCCATGCTCGGCATAAACGTCTTGCCAACGGACACATACAGCCCGACCGCCAGCAACAACGCCGCGCCGGCCACCCCAAATACGGCGCGGCGATGCGCAAAACACCACTGCTGCAGCCGCGCAAACCCCGCAGCCACCTTGCGCATCATCCACGGCATCTCGTCCGCGTGGGCCTTCAGCACCAGCGACGCCAGCGCCGGCACCACCGTGAAGGCAATCACGATCGACGACGCCAGCGCCAGCACGATGGTCAGCGCCACCGGCGAGAACAGCTTGCCTTCCAGCCCCTGCAGCGACAGCAATGGCAGGAACACGATGGCGATGATCGACACCCCGGCCAGCATCGGCGTCGCCACCGATGTCACGGCGTGCCGGATAGCGGCGCCGCGCAGATCACTACGCGCTCCATGCTTCTCCTCGCGAGCCAGCGCCGTCTCGATGTTCTCCACCACCACCACGGCAGCGTCCACCAGCATGCCCAGCGCGATGGCCAGGCCACCCAGGCTCATCAGGTTGGCGGTGAGCCCGACGTAGCGCATCAGCAGGAAGGTCGCCAGGATCGACAGTGGCAGCGTGGCCGCCACCACCAGCGCAGCGCGCACGCCTCCGAGAAACAGGTACAGCAGCAGCACCACCAGCACGCTGGCTTCGATCAACGCGCGCACCACAGTGTTGGCCGCACGCGATACCAGCTCGCCACGGTTGTAGAACACGTGGGTCGTCATGCCCTTGGGCAAGTCGGGCGCCAGCGCATCGAGTCGCGCCTGCACGGCATCCACCAGCTTGCGGGCATCGGTACCGCGCAGGCCGAGCACGAGGCCCTCGACCACTTCGCCGCGCCCGTCCTGCGTCACCGCGCCGTTACGCGTGGCTTCACCGAGCTTGACCGTGGCGACATCTCCGACGGTCACCGCCGCAGCATCCGCCATGCCCTGCCCGGACTCGACCACGATCGTGCGCAGATCGTCGACACCACGCACCCCGCCTTCCACCCGCACGACCCAGTGCTCGTCGCCCTGCTCCAGCCGGCCCGCGCCGTCGTTGCGGTTATTGGTGTCGAGCGCGTCGCGCAGCTGTTGCAGCGTCACGCCCCGGGCGCGCAGCCGCGCGGGATCGGGAATCACTTCGTAGCTGCGGACCTCGCCGCCGAGCGAGTTGACATCGGCCACGCCCGGCACAGTACGCAGCGCGGGGCGGATCACCCAGTCGAGCACGCGCCGCCGGTCTGCCAGGCTGTAGCCATCGCCATCGACGGTGAACATGAACATCTCGCCCAGCGGCGTGGTCACGGGCGCGAGCCCCCCGACTGCCGATGACGGCAAATCGCGCGCGATACCTGCCATGCGCTCCGACACCTGCTGGCGTGCCCAGTAGACGTCCACCCCTTCCTCGAAGTCGACCGTGACATCGCTGATGCCGTACTTCGACACCGAGCGGACGATCGTCTTGTGCGGAATGCCCAACAACTCCTGCTCGATCGGCGTGGAGACGCGCTGCTCTACCTCCTCGGGCGTCATGCCCGGCACCTTCAGCACCACCTTGACCTGCGTGGGCGAGATATCAGGAAACGCGTCAATTGGCAGATTCAGATAGGCCCACGCCCCGGCCGCCGCCAGCACGCAGGCGGCGATCAGCACCAGCGGGCGCTGCCGCAGGGAAAAATCAATCAGACGGCCTACCATCACTGGTCTCCCGTCAGGATGCCCTTGAGCGCCCCAATGCCGGTGACCGCCACGCGAGCGCCGGCAGGCAGCCTGGTCCGGACGACGGCGGTGGCGTCGTCGGTGCTGTCGATCTCGACGCGGTGGAACGTGAAGCCCTTGTCAGTGGCCAGGAATACGCCGGGCACCCCCTGCCAGTACACCAGCGCAGCGGCCGGAATCCGCACGCGGCCGGGCGCGCCGGACCCATCCGTGGCGCCGCGCAGCACCAGCGTGACGTTGATGTTCTCGCCCGCGCGAAGGTTGCCGCGCCGCTCCAGCGACGCCCGCACGCGCACGCCGGCGGTGCCATCGCCTGTCGGCGCAATACCGATCACCTTGCCGCTGGCGCCGCGCGGCTTGATGTCCACGGTATCGCCCAGCGACGGCACGGGAATGTCGCGGCCAACCAGCAGGTCCAGTTCCACCGCGTCGGGATCGACGATCCGGAACAGCGGCGCGGCGGCGTCCACGCGCGCGCCAGGAACAGCATTGACCTCGGACACCACGCCGGAACGATTGGCTACCAGTTGCGCCTCGCCGCCCGCGCCCGTGAAAGCGATGCCCGCCGAGGCCAGCTCGGCACGCCGTGCCTTGACCATCGCCGCCGCCTCGGTCGCGCGGGCCTCGGTGGCCTGCAGACGGCTGTTCGCGATGATGCCGTCGTCGAACAGCAGCTTGTCACGGGCCAGCGATTTCTGGGCGAGGTTGACCTGCGAGTTGGCTTCCGTCAGCGCGCGGCTGGCTTCGAAAAGCTGCGGACTGGCGAACGTCGCCAGAGCCTCCCCACGCCGCACGGTCTGACCGACCGCCACGATCACGCGCGGCACGATCCCCGCGTAGGGCGCTGCCACGACGTACTGGGCGTCGGGCCGGAAAACGACCCGCGCGTGCGTGCCAACCTCCAGGTTTGCCGACGCCTGGACAGGACTGAACCGCACGCCCAGCGCCCGCGCCTGGTCGGCGGACAGTGGCACCGGCTGCATCGCCGGCGGGTTGGTGGACTGGGCAAACGACTGCCCGACAAGAAACACGGCCGACGCGATAGCCGCGCCGATCCTGGGGAACCGGGAAAAGACCATACATGACTCCAGAATGCGAAACCCGCGCGGGCCCGCTCTCGAATCAGGGCGCGCGCGAACATGCCGGCGGACTGCCGGCCGGTGACATCAGGAGAAGATGGGGGGAGCTTGGGCTGGTGGTGGCCATCCAACACGACTGGACCATCGGCCACGCGGTGATGCTGGCCGCCAGGCACGGCGCGGCGTGACGTAGACCGCGAGCGCGGCCAGCAGGACAAACGTCAGAACAGACGCGCCAAGCACGGCAGCGGCCTGGAGCAACAGGGAAAAGGAAAGCGGCCCGATGGCGGTTTCGACATCGACCTCGAAGGGCTCGCGATGAGAGCCAAAGGCGTGGTGATGGTGGTCGCCATGCCTGCTCAAATCCTCGAAACGCGAATGAGAATCGACTGATCTGGACGGCGACGTATGCACGTGCAGGCCAGTCTGGTTGGGAGTACCGATATGGCCGTGCAGGAGCGGGGTCAGCAACTGCGCCAATACGATGATCAGCAGCAGCGCGCCCCGGAGCGGGATGCTCGCGGTCGCACGTGTCATGACGGTGGATTGTAGCCGATGCGGCTTGCATCCACATCGGTGGAAGGCGGTGCGTTTTTAACTCAACCAGGTTAGCAGAGATACGGGTCGATCGACTCGCAGTGCTTGTCTTAACGCTGGCTTAAGACTGGCTTGGTTCTTCGCGCGACCAAGGTCCTTGCTGTCGATGGTGTTTCCACCACAGACATAGGAAGAATCCTAGAAACGGTTGACCCTTCCCATGACGAGTCATACACTCGCCGACAGAAATTTATCGGCACCGGGTCAGCCGAACATATATAGAAAAAGGAGCACACATGGGACAACCCTGCCCCACGGTGCAACATGGTCACGTGCGTACGCGCGGACTGTTTCGGGATATCGGGTTCACTGGGGAGGACGCGCGCACGCGCGGGTCGTCGCGTGGCTTCACGCTGATCGAAGTCATGATCACGGTCGCCATTATCGGCATCCTCGCCGCCATCGCGTTTCCCAGCTACCAACGTTACGTCGTCAGGGGCAACCGCGCCGCGGCCGAGGCATTCGTCCTCGAGGCCGCGAGCCTGCAGGAACGCTACCTGGTCGACAATCGCGCCTACGCCACGACCCTTTCCGCGCTTGGTCTCGCTGCCTTGCCTGGTTCGATCGCGCCCAACTATCAGGTCACTCTCACCGTGACGGCCGCGCCTCCGGCCTACGTTTTCACCGCTACCCCCATCAATACCCAGCTTGCCCTGGACACCGACTGCGGCGTGCTGACGCTGAACAATACCGGCGACAAGACGGCCGCCGGCGTGGCACCCACCTCCTGCTGGAAATAGGCCATGCCGAACCTCTCGCCAACCTTGCCGGCGACGCAGCGCGCGGCCGGCTTCACGTTGATCGAGCTGATGGTCACCGTCATCGTGCTGGTGATCGTCGTCTCCATGGCCGCGCCGTCCATGAGCCAGTTGATCTCGTCCCAACGCACCCGTAACGCCGCTGCCGACCTGGCCTCCGCCTTGACCCTGACGCGCAGCGAAGCCGTCAATCGCAGTGCCACCACGACGATGACGGCATCCGGCACCGGCGGGTCATGGACCGGTGGCTGGGCCGTGGCGGCCGGCACCGCCCGGATTCGCGGCTATGGCCCGTACGACGGCATCACCATTACCGCAAGCAGCGGAAGCTCGCTGGCCATCGGCAATGATGGCCGCCCCATTGCTGGCACCCAGACATTCCAGGTAGCGCCATCCACCAATGCGACCAGCGCCACGACTCTCTGCGTCCAGTTGGGCGGCACCGGGCGCGTGACCACCGTGAACGGAACTTGCACATGATGAATCGCATGCACCGCACACAAAGGCCGCGCCGCCAGCGCCCGGGAATCGGCCTGGCATCACAGCGTGGCGCCACCATGATCGAGGTGCTGGTCTCCGTCGTGATCCTGCTGATCGCGCTGCTCGGCACGGCCGGGCTGATTGCGCGCTCGGGACAGACCGAGATGGAGTCTTACCAGCGCGCGCAGGCACTCACACTGCTGAAAGACATGGTGGCGCGCATTAACGCCAATCGTCAGGCTGCCCCCTGCTATGCCAGCGGCAGCACCATGACCGTGATGGGTAACGCCACCGTCGCGCCACCGGTGTGCACGGGCGTGAGCAATGCCCAGTTGGGCACGGCCACGGCCGATCTCGCCGCATGGAACACCGCGCTGCAGGGTAGCGCCGAGAGCAGCAGCAGCGGCACGGCGGTCGGCGCCATGATCGGCGCGCTTGGCTGTATCGAATCGATCGATGCCACCAACCAGATCTACCGCGTCACGGTGGCATGGCAGGGGCTGGCGCAAACCGTGACCTCCTCGTTGCCATGCGGTGCGGGCTCGTTCGGCAACGACGCGAACCGCCGCGCCATCAGCGTAACGGTCCGCATCGGAGTCCTGTCATGACGCGGGCGCATCATGCAGCCGCGCTGCGCCTGAGGGGCCGGCAACGCGGTTTCTCGCTGGTCGAGCTGATGGTGGCCATCACGCTCACCCTGATCATCCTGACCGCACTTTCGGCGCTCTTTCTCAATACCAGCACGACGCGCAACGAGTTCGCCAACAGCGCCGACCAGATGGAGAACGGCCGGTACGTGCTCGACACGATGACCCGCGAGCTAGAGCTTGCAGGTTTCTTCGGCCCGACCAACCTCTCCACCAAGGCGCAGGTTTCGAGCCCTGATGTCTGCGCCACCGATCCCAGCGCGCTCGGCTTCTCGGGGTCGCCTGTCACGATGCCGCTTGGCGTGCAAGGCTTCGCGCCCGGCACCGTCGCGCCGTGCCTGTCGAATCTGCTGGCAAGCTCCGAGATCCTGGTGGTTCGGCGCGTGTCGACCACGCCGGTCAGCGCCGCGGTAACCGGCACACCGTATCTGCAGGCGTCCTATTGCGCGAGCGACACGTCGCAGATGGTCTTCGGCGCCAGCGCCGCGCAGTTCACCTTGCGCACCAAGACCTGTGACAACACCGTGCCGACTGAGCTGCGCCAGGCGACGGTCCGCATCTATTACCTTGCCGGATGCGACCAGTGCAGCGGCAGCGGAGACGGCGTGCCGACGCTGAAAATGGCCGAGCTAAGTAACGGCGCATTCCAGATCCAGTCGGTGGCCGTCGGCATCCAGGACATGCATCTGATCTACGGGGTCGATCTGGATAACAACGGCGCGCCCGACTGCTACGTGGCAGACCCCGGTAGCAACAATGCCGCGCAGTGCACGACAGTGACGACTTACGACTGGAGCACGCCACTGACCAACTGGAAGAACGTGACCGCCGTCCGGATCGGCGTGCTGGCCCGTACCTCGCGCACGACGAACGGCTGGACGGACACGCGTACCTACGACCTCGGTCGCGCGCAAGCGGCTGGCCCTTTCAACGACAGCTACAAGCGTCACATCTACGCGCAGACGGCCCGCCTGATCAACGTCGCGGGGAACAGGGAATGAAGATGCACCGGACACGACGCCGACAATCCGGCGCAACGCTCCTGATCACGATGATCTTCGTCGTGATCTTCCTGCTGCTGGTCATCTCCCTGGTGAGCACCGGCATCGTCAATACCAAAGTGACGGCCAACCAGCAGCACAACGTCGAAGCGGTCAGCGCGGCGCAGCAAGGCATCGAGCAGGTCATCAGCCAGGACTTCACGTCCGCGCCGGTCGCCACCACCGTCCCCGTGGATGTGAATGGCGATGGCAAGGCGGACTACACCGCGCAAGTGGCGACGCCGGTTTGCCAATCGAGCACCACGATCACGAACACGCAACTCGACGTCACCAATCCAGATGACGTGGCGTGCTTCGTCGGCAACGGTAACAACAACACCGGCATCATCGATGCCACCGGCGGTAGCGGAGGCAACTCGCTCTGCAACACCACGCAATGGGATGTCAGCGCCACCGTGAACGACACAGGCTCCACCAACGCCAATGCAACGCTCCATCAGGGCATCGCGGTACGAGTGCCCTACGGTACCGCCTGTCCCTGATCAACAACGCAGCTGCCTTTCAATTCGCCGCTCCAGGAACCGCTCATGCGCAAATCCGCCCCTCATCTCGCGCTCGCTGGCTGCCTCGCGATGGCCATCTCGCTGCCGGCCTCGGCCGAGGACATCGACCTGTACACGGGTCTCCAGCCGGAGGCTGGCAAGCCCAACGTCCTGATCGTGCTCGACAATGCGTCAGCCTGGAATGCCTCGGCGAATTTCACATGTTCCACGTCAGGCGTGGTGTCGAGCAATAACGCGAACACCGATGCGGGTGCCGAGCAGTGCGCGCTGTACAACGCCGTCTACTCGATTCTGAATAGCCAAACGCTACTCGGCAACATCAACCTCGGCATCATGATGTTCGGCGACAGCAAGAACTTCGGCGGCATCATGAAGTTCCCGTCCACGGCGCCGTACAAGCTGCCGCTGATGGACGCCACCGGCGTCAATAACTTCCTCACGTACGTCAAGACAATCGACCGAACTGGCGACAGCGCCGGCAACTCGCAGGTCGCCGGGGCGATGCAGGAAGCCTGGGCGTACTATGCCGGCCAGCAGGGCCTGTCCGGCATCACCTATAAGTCGCCGATCGACAACCCATGCCAGCGCAACTTCGTCATCTACATCGCCAACGCGGTCAACAACGGCAAACCCGGTGACACCGGACAGAATGCCATCAACAGCCTGACGAACCAGGCCAAGGCGAGCGCCGCGCAACTGCAGCAGATCGTGCTGCCATCGGCCACCAACAAGTACCAGGCCAACTGGGCTGACGAGTGGGCACGGTTCAACTACCAGACCAATCTGTCGGCCAGCTCGACCGACCATCAGAACATCGTCACCTATACGATCGGCGTGACCGACGGGAGCAACCCCGACTACCTGCAACTGACCAAGAGCATGGCCAGCAACGGCGGGGGCAAGTACTCCGAAGTCAAGCTCGGGGATCCAAACGGGCTGGCCGACGCCCTGATGGCCATCTTCAACGAAGTGCAGGCGGTCAACAGCGTGTTCGCCTCGGTCAGTCTTCCGGCTTCGGTCAATGCGCAGGGCCAGTTCCTGAACCAGGTCTACGTCGGGATGTTCCGCCCCGACGCGACCGCCGCGCCGCGCTGGATGGGGAACCTGAAGCAGTATCAGGTGGGCTATGACACCAACGGCAACCTGGTCCTGCAGGATGCCAAGGGTGCCAGCGCCATCAGCAACGCCCAGACCGGCTTCATCTCGCCCAACTCCGTCAGCTTCTGGACGGCGGAGCCACCCCAGTCCTATTCCAGTGCTGGATACGGTCCCAACATGACGACCTGGCCGTCCGGTGGCTACTGGCAGAACAGTCCGTCTGGCACTGGCTGGCAGTTCGATTCGCCAGACGGCGAAATCGTGGAAAAAGGCGGCGTGGCGGAAATGATGCGCGCGCAATGGCTGGGCGATCAGACTTCCCGCAGGCTGCTGACATGCAATGGCGTGGGCACGTGTTCCGCATCGGGTGGCGTTAGCGCCCTGACGAGCTTCGATGCCAACAACAAGTGGTTGACTGGCACGAGTGGGCTAGCAGCCCTCAACGTCAACGCCACGACGGATACCACCAACACGAACGTGATCCAGGCCCTCCCGTCCACCGAGGTGCCCAACCTGATTGCCTGGGTGCGCGGTCAGGACATGACCCCTGCCAGCACCAGTACCAGCACCAGCGGCAGCAGCGGCACCAGCGGGAATGGAAATGGAAACGGGAATGGCAAGAACAACGGCAGCAGCGGTTCCGGCACCACGACCACCACGACAACGAACATGGCAGGCGCGGAAGCGGAACTCGGACCGGGGGCACCGGTAACGGTACGCTCGTCAATCCACGCCGACGTGCTGCACTCGCGCCCCGCTGTGGTCAACTATGGCGGCTCCATTGGTGTCGTGGTCTACTACGGCACGAACGATGGTGTCTTCCACGCCGTCAACGGCAATCGCACCCAGGGCATTGGCGCCACGCGTGCCGGGGGCGAAATCTGGGGCTTCATCGCGCCCGAGTTCTTCGGCAAGCTCAATCGTCTCTACCAGAACACGCCGGAAATCAAGCTCTCGACCACGCCGGCTGGCATCACGCCGACGCCGCTGCCGCGCGACTACTTCTTCGATGGCAGCACGACGGTCATGCAGGATCTCCGCGATCCGAACAACCCGCACGTCATGATCTTCCTGACCGCACGACGTGGCGGTAGCCTGGTCTACGCACTCGACGTGACCGATCCGACCAACCCGCAGTTTGTCTGGCGGCTCAGCAACACTGACCTCGCCGAGATGGGCCAGACCTGGTCGCAGCCCAAGGTGATGCGCGTGCGCGGCAATGCGAACCCCGTCATCGTCATGGGCGCGGGCTACGACCCTGCCGAGGATAGCGACCCGTCCCCGGGCGTCAATACGATGGGGCGCGGCCTGATCATGGTGGACGCCTACAAGGGCAACATCGTCTGGTCCGCGCAGCCGTCCTGTGCTGGCGTCACAACGCCATGCCTGGCCGTATCCGGCATGACCCGCGCGATTCCTTCCGACGTCACGCCGCTCGATCGCAACGGCGATGGCTATGTGGAGCGCGTGTACGTGGGCGATGTAGGCGGCAATGTCTGGCGCGCCGATTTCGAAACCGCTGCCGGCAATGCGCCCACCGCCTGGACGGTCACGAAGCTTGCGGCCCTGGGCGGCGGCGCAGGTACGAACAATGCTCGCAAGTTCTTCTATCCGCCTGATGTCGTCTCGACGAATGGATACGATGCGATCTCGCTTGGCTCCGGCGACCGCGAGCATCCTCTCTACTCGGCGTCCACCGCACCCGGCACCGCATACAACGTGGTCAACCGCCTCTACATGCTGAAGGACACCAACACCACTGGCATGTCGACGTCGTGGAGCCCGATCACGGAAAGCAACCTGTTCGATGCCACGGCCACGACCTACGATGGCAGCAAGTCGGGCTTCTTCATCACACTGATCAACCCGGGCGAAAAGGCGGTGAACGCACCGCTGACCGTCGCGGGCTATACGAACGTAGGCACCAACACGCCTTCCGTGCCG
The DNA here is from genome assembly GCF_000319775.1 of Cupriavidus sp. HMR-1. NCBI lineage: Bacteria > Pseudomonadati > Pseudomonadota > Betaproteobacteria > Burkholderiales > Burkholderiaceae > Cupriavidus > Cupriavidus sp. HMR-1. The sequence continues at coordinate 32,683 of NZ_ANKP01000054.1, read as the reverse complement.
GTCGCCGGCGCTTGCTATCCGAACCTTGGCACCGCGCGTAGCTATTCCTACAACTTCCTGACCAGCATCGGCCAGAACACGAACCGCTACATCGTGCTGGACGGCGGCGGCTTCCCACCGTCGTCGGTGTTCGGCCTGATCACTGTCAGCACGGGCGGCAACTCCGTCGTCACGCCAGTGCTGCTGGGCGGCGGCAATCAGACCGCCACCGGTGGCGGCGATGCGAAATCGGGGCTCGGCGTGCAGAAAGTGAAGCCCACCGGCCTTGGCAAGCGCAAGCGTATCTACTGGTACGGCGAGGTCGACAAGAAGTAGCCTTGTCGAGGCGCGGCGGCTGTTACGAATGGTTGCAATCCCCGGACTCGGTCAATCTACCGCCGAGCCTAAGATTCGGGCAACAAGCCCCGAGGGAGAGCCGCCATGAAAGCAGTCGCCCGCGCAACACTGATTGCCGTACCGTTCGTCTCGATGCTGACCGCGTGCGGCGGTGGCGGAGATGGCAGCAGCGGCAGCAATAGCGGCACTACCGGCAACGGTACCTTGCAGGTCTCGATGACCGATGCCCCCGCCTGCGGCTTCGACCATGTCTTCGTCACGGTCAACAAGGTCCGGGTGAACACCAGCAGTTCCGCCGGTGACAATGATGCCGGCTGGACCGACATCACGATGGCCTCCCCCCAGAAGATCGACCTGCTCACGCTGACCAACGGCGTGCTGGCCGACCTGGGCCGCGCCCCGCTTCCCGCCGGCCAGTATCAGCAGATCCGACTGGTGCTTGCAGCCAACCAGGGCAACACACCCGCCAACTCCGTGGTGGTCAGCGGCACCACCACCGAGCAGCCGCTGGACACGCCAAGCGCCACGCAAAGCGGGTTCAAGATCATCCAGCCGTTCACCGTGCAGCCGAACACGCTGGCGGACCTGGTGCTCGACTTCAACGCGTGCAAATCGATCGTCCAGCGCGGCAACGGCACGTACAGTCTCAAGCCGGTGGTCACCGCGATCCCGATGGTCGTCAGCGGCTCGATCACGGGTAACGTCGCGATGGCGCAGGCCGGCGCACAAGTCTTCGCGGAACAGAATGGACAAGTCGTCCGCGGCACGGTGGCCGACGGCAACGGGCAATTCGTGCTGTCGCCGCTGGTGCAGAGTTCGACCAATGGCACCTACGACGTGGTGATCGTGGATAACCAGGTACCCACGGGCCATGCCACCGGCATCATTCGCTCCGTGCCGGTGACGGCCACGCAGACCACGACGATCTCCACTGCCGGGGCACCGTTCACGCTACCGACCTCGGCCACCAACACGGCTGCCGGCACGACCACCCCGGCCGCGCAGGCGTCGCTGCGAGCCTTGCAGACGATCGGATCGGCATCCTACGAGATCACCTCCACGAACGCGAACCTGGACACCGGCGCCTATTCGCTGGCACTTCCCGCAGCGGCCCCGCTGGTGGGCACGTATGGCACCCCTCTGCCGATCACACTGCAGAGCATCACCGCCGTGGCAGGCAAGTACTCGATTCAGGCCACCTCCGCGGCGGGCGCCACGCAGAGCACCCCGGTGAATGTCTCCTCGGGCAATCAATCGGGCATCGACTTCAGCTTCTAGTCGATCTGGATAGTCGCCAGTCGCTCGGCCGGGCCCGCAAACGAGAAGGGCCCGGTTCATTGCAACCATTCGTAACAAGGCCCCGGTGCGATAGACAAGAAATATCATGCCGTGACATGACATCAGGCCGCCAGACGATCACGCCGGTGCCGGATCCGCGTACTCGTCGTGCCGCTTCCACCATGGACCCGCCTCGTTGCGCCCTCTCGGCGCGCGGTCGAGCCACTGGTACATCCCCCACAAGCCATCCAGCCCGCGCGCGTACGTCGAGTAGGTGTGATAGATGACGTCGTCTTCGATCACGAATGCGCTCAGGCCTGGCAAGTCTCGCGAGAACGTGGCGGCGTCCGTGCCGCAGGTCGCTGCGAACTTCTTGAGCGGTTCGGGCGGCTCGGCCGTGTCCAGCTTGCGCCGCCCGCGCTCGTAGTTGTATTCGGTATCGCCCGTACGCTGCTGCGCCTCGGTCATCGAGACATTGAAGTCGAAGTTGAAATCGCTGCTGGACGATGACGCCCAGGGGAACGTCCAGCCCATCCGGCGCTGGTATGCCAGCAGCTTGTCGAGCGGCGCGCGCGAAGCCGCCCAGAGCATCACGTCGTGATTGGCCAGGTGGATCGCAAAGCCGTTGAAGCTATCGGCAATCGACGAGCAGGATGGGCACCCGGCCCTGTAGTCGGGGCCGAACATGAAGTGGTAGACCAGCAGTTGCGATCGCCCCCGGAACAGGTCCGACAGCGATGCGCTGCCCTGCTCGGTATCGAACCGGTATGCCTTGTCCACGCGCACCCATGGCAGTGCCTGACGCAGGCGCGCCAGTTCGTCGCTGCGGCGCGTCAGTTCTTTCTCCGCCTTGAGCAGATCGAGCCGCGCGGCCAGCCATTGTTCGCGCGTCCCGGTGGAATGTGTGGTCATCGTCGCTCCCTCCAATGCAGTAGGTATCCCTGTGCTAGATTAGGCGCCTCCATCGCCACTGCGGGAGTGACAAATATGTCGGGATTCGGATGGACTCGCTGATCACGGCCGCGGCGTTGGCGCTTTCGGCCGGCGATCCGCTTGGCGCGCTCAATCGCGTGGCCCTGCGCGACGATCCCCCTGCACTCGCGCTGCGCGGCATCGCCATGGCGCAGCTTGGCGAATTCGCCCGCGCCAAGGCACTGCTACGAAGCGCCGCACGCGCCTTCGGCGCGAAGGAGGCGGTCTCCCGGGCGCGATGTATCGTTGCCGAGGCGGAAGTCGCACTGGCCTCGCGTGACCTGGGCTGGCGGACCAAATGGCTCGATGCGGCGCGCGTCACGCTGGAGGCGCATGGCGACCACGCCAATGCCGCCTGCGCACGCTATCTGGAGCTTCGCCGTCAGTTGCTGACCGGACAGCTCGACGTGGCCGAGCAAGCGCTGGACGCCATCGATCCCACGGTCTTGCCACCGGCACTGCGGGCAGCCCACGAACTGGTTGTCACCGGTGTTGCCATGCGGCGGCTGCGCACACAGGAGGCCCGCATGGCATTGGTCCGCGCCGAGGCCTTCGCGCGCGATGCCGGCATCCCCGCGCTACTCGCCGAGGTCCAGAGTGCCGCAGCGCAACTCGATGCGCCGGCGGCCCGCCTGATCGCCCGTGGTGACACCCGATCCATTGGGCTCGATGAGGTGGCGTCGCTGCTGGCTTCTCCCACGCTCGTGGTCGACGCGTGCCGCCTGGCCGTGAGCGAGGCTGGCACGGTGGTCTCGCTGGCGTCGCGCCCGGTGCTGTTCGCGCTGGCTCGCACGCTGGCGGAGGCATGGCCCGACGATGTCGCGCGCGACACGCTGATCGCGCACGCCTTCCGCACCCGTCATGCCGACGAAACGCTGCGCGCGCGACTGCGAGTGGAAATCGGCCGATTGCGTGCGGTGCTGAGCCCGATGGCCGGCATCCATGCAACGAAGCGCGGCTTCGCATTGGCGCCGTGCCAAGCGACCGAAGTCGCGGTGCTGGCGCAGCCGGTCGAGGATGCGCATGCCATGCTGCTGGCCAGCCTTGCGGACGGCGAGGCCTGGTCGAGTTCCTCGCTGGCGCTAGCGCTTGGCGCCAGCCAGCGCTCGATTCAACGAGCGCTCGAGACACTGGCAGCCGCCGGCAAAGTCCAGTCGATCGGGCGCGGCCGCGCCCAGCGCTGGATCACCGCGCCGATGCCAGGTTTCACGACAACCTTGTTACTCCACGTGCCGCTGCCAGGCGATTAGCATGAAATCCCGCTCAACGGATAACCATCATGAAACGAACCAACGCAACAATCCTCCGCGAATTCGGCCCCTTCCCCGGCGTCGAGCAAGTGAATGGCGTGACCTATGACGGCAAGCAGGTCTGGATGGCAGTTGGCAATAGTCTGGTCGCGCTCGACCCGGCCACCGGCAAGACCCTGCAGACGATCGACATCGCGGCACACGCCGGCACGGCATTCGATGGCCGGCATATCTTCCAGATCGGCGATGACCGCATCCGGAAAATCGACCCGGTGACGGGCCGCGTGCTGGCCACGATTCCAGCGCCCGGCGGCGGTGGCGACTCAGGGCTCGCCTGGGCCGAAGGCACGCTGTGGGTCGGCGAGTATCGCGAACGCAAGATCCATCAGATTGACCCGGAGACCGGCGCCATCCTGCGCACCATCACCTCTGATCGTTTCGTCACGGGGGTCAGCTGGGTAGACGGCACGCTCTGGCACGGCGCTGGTGAGGGCGATCAGGGCGCGCTGCGTCGTATCGACGCGGCAACCGGTGAGGTGCTGGAACAGATCGACATGCCACCCGGCGTGATGGTGTCGGGGCTCGAGTCCGATGGGAAGGAGCAGTTCTTCTGCGGCGGCGGCACCAGCGGCAAGCTGCGCGTGGTGCGTCGCCCTGCCCGCGATTGACGTGAGGTTTGGCGGAGTGAGGGGCTGGAGCCCACGCAAGGGCTCCAGCCCGATGCAGGATCAGTAGCCGTAGTACGGCTGCGGTGCGTAGTTGACCGGGGCTGCGCCACGGCACGGCACATACGCGCCGTCATAGCTGCGATAGCAGTAGCCCGGGGGTACTTGCGGCGCTGCGTAGGCCACGGGCTGCGGCGGCGCATAGACCGGTGCCGGCGCAGCCATCACTGGCTGGCTGCTGGCCACCAGCGCGCCAATCGCCAATCCCGCGACGGCCGCCACGGCCAGCGCCGCGCCTGCCGAACTTCCGCCGCCACCGTGGTAGCCGCCACGATAGTAACGATCATGCGCCGAAGCCGAGCCCGCGACCAGCATGGCGGCGCTCAGGACGGCAATACCGGTATAACGAATCGACTTGCGCATTTCAGACTCCTTGACGGCCAACGATTGGCCTCGCTTGTACGACTCCATCATGGGCGAGGAACCATTACATTGGGTTACGGGATCGTGAGCAGATGTTAATGGCGGCGCATATCTGGGGCGGATGAAATCCGCCGTTGCAATTGCTGCAAATACAGCAACACCTTGCCCCGCCACCAGGCGCCAGTTGACAGCCGGGGCCGCACTGCAAATACTGCCGGCACGCAGCGCCTCAGCCCCGATACCCCCGAGGCGGGGCAGGCAGTTCGAATCGTCGCAGTTCCTTTCCCCTACTTATTGCCCAACAGGGCCCAATCAGGGACGACCATGATCAGACGCCGCCTTATCATTGCCGCCGCAGCCGCGACTGCGCTCGCCGCCTGCGCCTCAGGTATTTCGAACGCCCCCGCCCCGGCGCCGCAGCCCGCCACCACCGGCAGCCATGCCGCCGGCAAGACCGAAGTGCTCTGGCTCGGCCAGGCCGCCACGCGCATCACCACGCCCGGCGGCAAGGTCATCGTCATCGACCCCTGGCTGACCGGCAATCCGAAGACGCCGCCCGCGTTCAAGCAACTCTCCGCGCTGGGCAAGGTCGACATGATCCTGCTCACCCACGCCCACGGCGACCATCTCGGGGATGCACCGGCAATCGCCACGACGCAGCACGTGCCGATCTGGAATGGCGGCGGCATGGGCCCGCAACTGGTCGGCCTTGGTCTGGTGACATCGGATCTGGTGCAACCCTTTGGCAAGAGCGGCACTGTCATGCCATTCGGACCTGACGGTCCGAAGATCACCGCCGTCCATGCCGAGCATTCGTCCGAACTGGTCTGGAAGAATCCGGCCACGAACAAGACCGAAAGCCACTACGGCGGCGAGCCGGTCGGCTACATCATCGAGATGGAGAATGGCTTCAAGATCTGGCACATGGGCGATACCGGACTGTTCAGCGACATGAAGCTGATCGCCGAACGCTACAAGCCAGATCTGGTCATGATCCCGATCGGCGGGCATTACACGATGGGCCCGCAGGACGCGGCGATTGCCGTGCGCGATTTCATCAAGCCAAGGTATGCCATTCCGATGCACTACGGCACGTCGCCGATGCTGCGCGGCACGCCTGACGAGTTCAAGGCCGCGCTCGGGGCCGGGGCCACCACGGCGGTAATCGTGCCCGATCCCGGCCAGCAGGTCGCGTTCTGAGGAGCGAGGAATCATGACAGCACAAGCCCAGGACACACCGCGCCCGGCGCGCACGCAATCGCTGCCGAGCCGCCACGACTTCGCAACGACGGTGGCGCGCCTCAAGGACGCGCTTGCGTCGCGCGGGCTCACACTGTTCGCGGATATCGATCAGAGCGCCGCCGCGGAACAGGCCGGCACATCGCTCAGACCGACGCGGCTGTTTCTCTTCGGCAATCCGAAGGGCGGCACGCCGGCGATGCAGGCCAACCCCCATGCCGCGATAGAGCTGCCGTTACGAGCGGTGGTCTGGGAAGACGACCGTGGCGCCACGCATATCGATTATCAGGATGCCGCAGGTGTCCTCAGCGGCGAGTATGGCTTGCAGCCGGCCCTCGTGGCACCGTTGGCCACGATACGCACGTTGCTCGAAGGCGTGGCTGGCAACGCGTAACACCTGCCACCGCGAGGCGGATGTCACTCCACTCGCGGAATACTCGGGCGTGGGCTGCAGCCCGGGATGCCAAAGAGGTACCTACTGCGGCACCTGCTGAGGCACCTACTGGGGCGCGCTGGGCAACGCAGGCTTATCACTGCCCTGCACTGCCGCCCCCGCTTCGGCCTGGTGCATTGCCTCCATCGCCTCAAGCTTGCGCAGCGATTGCTGCAGCGAGTTGGGGTAGTTCTCGTCGTTGATATCGAAGCCTACCGACTTCAGCGCCTGCAACTCGCGAAGAATGCTCGCGCGAGTGATGGGCGGCGTAGCGGTTCCCGTCGTCGTTTGCGCACGGGCGTAGCCGCAGACGGCGATCATCGGCAAGGCGATGGCACATACACGGCACATCGTGGCGAAAGATCCGGATTCCATAGCGCACTCCTGATCCTGGAGTTGGGGTCGAACAGGGGTACTCGCGTACTCGACGGCCCAAGAAAAAAGAGCATAGGCGTCCGCGCGGCGGCATGCCGGGTCGACCCGGCCCATCCGTGGACAGTTTCTTGATAGACCATTTTGCGGGCAAGTCCACCGGAAGCGTCATCCGCGCCAGACATGCCAATCTGGCCGTGCGCCTGGCATCCACACCTGGCAGTCACACATGGCAGTCGCGGGCGCAGACGACGGTACATTCCGGGCGCTGCAGACTCGAGCGACAATCGCTTCGAGGATTCCATGCGCAGCTTCGGAAGCTTCCCGAAATCGGCACAGGGCGACTGATGTTTGATCACGTGCCCATGCAGCGCGGACGCGCGACTCAGGTAATGACGGTTGCGCTTGCGTCGCACACCATGCACGGTGGATCGGCTGCGGCATATGCCGCGGATGGCGCCAACAGGGCCGAGCAAAGCACGGCCACCATCCCAAGGACGACAAGTGTGCGTGGTGTCCGAAGGGGTTCCGACGCGCGGCGCGTCACGCTTGCATCTGTGAATCCTGCTGGTTTGACTGACATGCTCAAGCTCCGAAGGTAGTCCTATTTGCCTGAACCGGCAGCGATGTGCCACCCGTTCCCTGCCTTCGTTATAGGCCACCGCGACTACGCGCGACCATCTGAAATTTCCCAAAATCCAGCGGGAAATTCCTACCGCGAAATCAACGCGCGGTGTGACGCTTGCGATGCTGGTGAGGAAATTCGGAGCCGTCGTCCCGCTGAATGGGCAACATCCGAGCAACGCGATTGCCCGGGGCAATCACAATGAGGAAGAACGGTCGACCATCCACGCATCGGTCACTGCATGACACCTCCCGGAGTTCCAACCATGCATCCCGAACTTCAAGACGAAATCCTGCAACTCAGGGCCAGGAGCGCGCGCTTTGCCTGCCTGTCGTATCGGCTCAGCGACCTTGAGGATGTGCTTCGCTTCATCAAGTCAGGTCTCCTGAAAGCAACGCCTGCATCTGAGTTCCTGTGCGTGGACGCAATGCCGCTTGGCTTTTCTTTTTTTGAGAGTACGGCGCACGGCATCGCATCAGCTTACACAGCCCCACTCCCGTACCTCACACTGGGCATTTCTGAATCAAGAGACGGAAACTTCTTCGTGGGGAATCGTGATATCCCATCAATGCGATGAACTGGCGCAAAGATGCGCGCATTGACGGCATGAAAAGACCGCCCAGCGAACACTGGGCGGGTAAGGGGAGTTGCGGCGCCAATTGGGGGAACTGGCGAAACCGCGTCTTGAACATATCAGACCGGAAGTTTCTGGCCGATTTCAACGAGATTGCATTTTCGTCAATCGCGAGGGAAAGGCATGCCCCGGGACTCACCAAACATCACTCCATCTTCAATCCCACCGCCTTCGTGACGGACTGATAGGTCGGCCAGTAAGCGGCGATAAACTGCCGTAGCGCATCGCCGGTCAGGGGCGATGGAACCGGGAAAACCAGACCGCATCAGGTGCCGGCCGCCAGCGTGGAATCCGGAGCGCGGCGAAAGCTGATGGCCAGCCGGTTGTAGGCGTTCATCAGGCTGATTGCTATCGTCAGGTCGGCAAGTTCCTTTTCACCGAACACCGCAGCGGCAGCGTTGAAATCCGCGTCTGGCACATGGGTGTCAGCCACGCGAGTCACCGATTCGGCCCATGCCAGTGCGGCCTTTTCGCGCGCGCTGAACATTGCGCCGGCTTCATGCCATACCTGCACGAGCGCGAGTTTTTCCGGCTGAACGCCTTTCTTGATCAGATCGCGGGTATGCATGTCCAGGCAATAGGCACATCCGTTGATCTGGCTGACGCGCAAGTAGATCAGATCGACGAGGATATCTTCCAGCCCGGACTGCATGATGTACCCATACACGCCGCCCAATGCCTTCACACCACCCGCGGCAACTTTCGTGTAATCCACTCTCATTCTCACGCTCCCATTAGTCATTGGTTGTCAGTGCCTTGTCGTCGGTATCGACAACGAACACAGCAAGGAGCCTGGCTGGCTCGGTCTTGCTGGCATTGCGACTCACGGGATGGCGTGAGCCTGGTTCTTCGAAGAACGCTTCCCCGGCCTTGTAGGTGTGCTCCGGGGCGTCATTCACCTTGCTCACAATAGTGCCCGACAAGACGTATGCATAGATGAATGCCGACTTTGCGTGGGTATGTGGATGCGAGGCGCCACCGGGTGGGTAGAGAACCTCCACAGCGACGAGAGACTTGCCAGGAATGTTCGGAATAGCTCGCGAGAAGTTCGGTTTGACGATATCTTCAGCGCCATGAGCAGTGGCCACACTGGCAACACCCAGCCCGGCCGCCGCGGCGAGAGAAATCAGAAGGTGTCGTGGTTTCATGTTCAAGCTCCTTGGAACGCTGGAATCATGAACGCTCTCAGGTTCATAAAAAAGAACCAAAAACGCGCAAAACCAATGCACCAGAAATCATGAGGAATATCCTGGACCTGAAGCTCGATCGCGACGCCAGGACGCCGCTGGCGGAGCAGATACGGCTAGGCATCACGCGTGCGATCGAGAACAAGGTGCTCGTCTCCGGTGCCAGACTGCCCTCGTGGGTCGACCTTGCGACACAACTGGGCGTCGCGCGCGGCACGGTCAAGGCGGCATATGAGCGACTGGCCGATGCGCAACGGGTTGTCTCATCACGGGCGGGTGGGACGCGCGTGTCCGACTACTCCGCCGTGGCCGCCCCCGCCAGGGAAAGCGCACGTTCCATCGAGAGCGATCTGCAGTCCCGGCTATATCAGCACTTTCTTCCTGGGCCAGCGGTGTTCCAGATGGGCGTGCCGGCCTCGGACTGCTTTCCGGCCGCGCTGTTCGGACGCCTGAGAGCGCGTGCGGCGCGTGAGGAGGTCGAAGCGCCCGCGGCATACCCCGACCCACGGGGCGAGCATGTGCTCCGACGGGAGATTGCCGCCCATCTGGCCTTGTCGCGTGGCATTGCATGTCAGCCTTCGCAAATCTTCGTTGCTGCGGGATTCACCGGCGCGCTTGGTGTCGCACTGCATGTGCTTCGCGTCGCGGGCCACAAGGCATGGGTCGAGAATCCCGGGTTTCTGCCGGCCCGCATGGCATTGACAATCCGTGGATGCACGCCGGTTCCCATTCCGGTCGACGCGGATGGCATGAACGTCGAATACGGCAAGCAGCACGCCCCGGATGCGGCGCTGGCACTGGTAACCGCTGGACAACAGGCGCCATTGGGACCGACGTTGTCGCTCGCGCGCCGAATGCGCCTTATCGACTGGGCCAATCGAACGGGTGCCTGGATCATCGAAGACGACTATCTGGGCGAACTCCAGTTGAAGCGTCGCGCGGCGCCAGCACTGGTATCGCAGGACCGCACGGGACGCGTCATCCATATAGGGACATTCAGCAAGACGATCAGCCCGACGCTGCGGCTTGGATTTGCCGTTGCTCCGCCTGCGCTGGTCTCCCGCTTCGAGGAAGCTGTGGCGTGCCTGGGCTCCGCCCCCGGACCGGCCGTGCAGTTGGCGACGGCGGCATTCATGCGCGATGCGCACTACTTGCGTCACCTGCGTCGGATGAAACGGGTCTATGCTGGCCGCAGCGATGCGTTACTGACGGCGCTCGATGCCAGAGGCATGCAGGCCTACGCGGCCGGGCTCGCCGTGGTGGTCCGGCTCCCCGATGGCGCTGATGACCAGCGAATCGCGCAGGAAGCCTATGCGTACGGGCTTGCACCCGCCCCGCTATCGGGGTGCTACTGCTCCACTGTCACTCAACGATCGGGGTTGCTGCTTGGTGTCGCGACGGCTATCGAGCGACAGCTTCCCAATGCCTGCGAGCGCTTGCAGCACCTGATTCGCAAGTTCGGCTAGCGGAGTGCGGTTCCTGATCCGCCCTCCGCGGGTCTTGCCACGCCATCAGTCAACATCAGTCAACGCAAGTCGGGGAAATCTTCCTCCCAGTATTCCCCGGGCATCCTTGACGACTGATCCTCGCGCTCCATCTCGCGGCGGCGGAGGTCAACACGGCGGATCTTTCCGGAGATCGTCTTGGGTAGCTCGCTGAACTGCAGCCTGCGAATCCGCTTGTACGGGGCAAGCTTCTCTCTCGAAAAGCGGAATACTGCCCTGGCCAGTTCGGGGCCCGCCTCGTAGCCCTGGCGAACCGTGACATAGGCCTTTGGTACATACAGCTTCACCGGGTCTGGGCTCGGCACAACGGCGGCCTCGCCAATGGCTTCGTGTTCGATCAGGACGCTCTCCAGTTCGAATGGACTCAGCCGGTAGTCCGATGCCTTGAAGACATCGTCCGCACGACCCACGTAGACAAGGTACCCGTCGTCCCGGCGCATCGCGATATCGGACGTGTGATAGAAGCCATTGCGCATGGCTTCCGCAGTCGCCTTCTCGTTGTTCGAATAGCCCGCCATCAATCCAAGCGGGCGGCTGGCCAGCGAGAGGACGATCTCGCCTTCGTTTGCGAGATGATCATCCGGATCCACCAGATCGACACGGTACCCGGGAAGCGGCCTGCCCATCGAGCCGGGCACGACGGGCTGACCCGGCGGGTTGCCGATCTGGCAGGTAGTCTCGGTCTGCCCGAATCCGTCGCGAATGGTGATGCCCCACGCGCTCTGCACCCGCTCGATGATTTCCGGGTTGAGCGGTTCTCCTGCCCCGACGATCTCGCGCAGCTTTACCGCATACGAAGCCAATGGCTCCTGCACGAGCATTCGCCATACCGTGGGCGGGGCGCAGAGCGTGGTTACGTTGCGTTTCACGAGCACGTCCAGCGCATCCCTCGGAACAAAGCGGGCGAAGTTGTAGATGAAGACGCACGCCTGGGCATTCCAAGGCGCGAAGAAGCAACTCCATGCGTGCTTGGCCCATCCCGGGGAACTGATGTTCCAGTGGATGTCTCCGGGCTGCAGCCCAATCCAGTACATCGTCGACAAGTGGCCAACTGGATAGCTCTGATGCGTGTGTTCGACCAGCTTCGGTTTCGATGTCGTGCCCGACGTGAAATACAGGAGCAGCAGATCCGTCGCGCGAGTCACCCCGTCCGGGACGAAGGTTGGCGACGCCTGATACGCGTCGCCGATGTGATGCCACCCGGCGACACGCTCGCCCACCGCGATACGGGTGACACTCGCGTCAACGCCGTCGAATTTGCCCAGCTCCGCACCGTCAACCACGACGAACCGCGCCTCGCCGAGTTGCACGCGATCACGAACATCGTCGGGAGATAGCTGGGTCGTGGCAGGCAGCACGACGGCACCGAGCTTCATCGCCGCCAGCATGACGTCCCACAACTCGACCCGATTGGGCAGCATCAGGAGGAGCCGGTCGCCGCGCGAGACACCTACGCCACGAAGGTAGTTGGCCATGCGAGAAGACCGTTCCGACATCTCCCTGAAAGACAATGGCGCGCCCGCATCATCGGGGCTGTCCACAATCCAGAGTGCGGGATTGTCGTTTCCCCGAGCCATGACGTCGAAGTAATCGAGCGCCCAGTTGAATTCGCCGAGCTGCGGCCAGGCAAATTCCCCGTATGCGCGTTCGTAGTCCGCGCGATGTCGCAGCAGAAAATCCCGTGCGGCGACGAATGCCGCAGCTCCTGATGCCCCGTCTTTCATCCTTGTCTCCTGGTTGGCGCGGTAGAGCGCTCTCGAATGGACAACGAATTACCAATACATTGAACGGTGCGCGGCATTCCAGCCAACACCCAGCAGTACCCCGCCGCCACGCGTGGGCGACTGGCATGAAGTCGCGCTGCAACAACGTTGAAGTATAGGTTCGGGGGTTGGCGCTGGCAGCCGGGGAATACCAGCGTGTCTGGCGGGAATGAACTAGCCAGAACTTGCTTCGGCTTCCGACTGCGGTCGCGTCGATGAACTTGGCCCGGGATCCAGTCCAGGGATGCATTCTCTACTATGCGTCCGCCCCGGGGACGGCCGCTCTAGAGGAGCCAGCGCAACGGCTCGGCGACCACGTGGAACAATTGGGCAAGCACGGAAGTTACCTCGGTGTTCGAGACCTTTGCATAGGCAAAGATGATGACACTGGCGGATATGAGAGCGGCGCAAGCCGATTTGAGATTGTCACCCACAGCGCATCCTACGAATGTCAGGACGACGGCGCACTGCGCTTTGCCGCCCCGCCATCAACGCGGATTCGATAGCGGCATGGCAAGCATGCAGAGCGGGCTCTTGCCCAGGAACCCGGCAAGTATTGCCATTACTACGCTCGCTCGAATGGCAAGATCTGTGCGCTAGCAGCCAGAAGGCTGGAGCATGTTCGGTCTGAACACGTTCGGACAGTCGGAAACGGCACGACAAGCGGCAATGCCGCAGTGGGGCGAGTGTCGGCGAATCCGCTGCTTGATACCGGCCCTACCTATCGGACCGCAAACCCCGATCGAAAAAATCCCTTGTAATGAGATCGATTCCCATTTACTATTCGATCACTGTCTGACGCGCGGCGAGTGGCCGGGACCGGACAGTACAAGATTTCATTCAGAGCGTCGTCTCCGGCTGAAACCAGGCTCGCGACGCCCGATACCGACTTTTGTGGGGACCGCTCCGAAACACGGAGCGTTTGGTAGTAGCCAGTTGCAGGAAGATCGGGAAAACAACCAGACCCCGTTTTCCCGATCGCGTCATCCAGCAACAAGCCAGGCCACCTTTTTATTCCGCGCGCCGTCCAGGCACGGCGCGCCGCCCGGGACGATGCGACACGCGCCGGACCGGGCGTCTTCCGCCTGACTCCTTCTTTCCCGTTCCATTCCAGGCCATCGCCTGGTTCCATTGCACCGCCCGCTCGCGGGCGAGATCCGCATGATGACCTCCAACGTGAATGCCGATGTAGTCCCACTCAAGCGCGCTGGCCTGAGGGCCACGTCTCCGCGCATGCACGTGCTTGAAGTATTCCGCGCAAGCGAACGCCGCCACCTGAGCGCGGAAGACGTCTATCGGACCATGCTTGAACTGGGCATCGATGCCGGGCTGTCGACGGTCTATCGGGTGCTCAACCAGCTCGTGCAGGCGGACATCCTGTTACGCCACAGCTTTGAATCCGATCATTCTGTCTTCGAACTCAACGAGGGCGGTCATCACGACCATCTGATCTGCCTGGAATGCGGCCGCGTCGAGGAGTTTCGTGACGAGGCGATCGAGCAACGCCAGAAACAGGTGGCGGCGCGCAATGATTTCGTGCTGCGCGAGCACATGCTGGTGCTGTATGGACTCTGCCCCGATTGCCAGCAGTCACGCATTGGAGCAGTGGAAGCAGACGTCGGCGCGGGGCGCTGAAACCCCGGATGTTGCTTACAGAATAGCCAGTTTCCGTTACAAACACGCGCGAATGGTAATACGCCACATGGGTAGAGTTGAGGTGTAGCAACTCACGCCTTCTGGTGAAGGCTGAAGACCATGAACAACAAGCGTCCTCTCTACTTTTCGATTTTCCTCGCTGGCGCAGCCGCGCTCGCTGCCTCCGCCTCCGCAATGGCTCGCGTCGATATCGGCGTCAGTCTCGGCGTGCCCGCGCCGGTGGTGGTCGCTCCCGCACCCGTCGTTGTAGCTCCCGCGCCCGTGGTGGTGGCACCCCCACCGCCCGCCTATATAGCGCCGCCCCCTCCGGTCGTCTACCGCCCTGGCCCGCCGGTCTATGTGGCGCCAGCAGTCGTTGTCGGCTGGCACGGGGATCGTTATTGGGACGGCCGCCGCTGGTATGACCGCCGCGAGTACCACGCGTGGCACCATCACGACGACTACTACCGCCGTTGATCCAGCGTGACGATCACGACCGGGCCGGCGCCGGCGCCACTGCCGGCGCGGCGGGTCGCAATACCAGCCAGACCGCCACGCCAATCAGCGCCATCCCGGCGGCGTGGGCCCATGACAGCGATTCCCCGAGGAACATCCAGCCCCAAACGATGCCGAACGGCGGGATCAGGAAGGTCACGGTCAGCGATTTGACCGGACCCAGGTCGGCAATCAGCCGGAAGTACAGCACGTAGGCGATCGCGGTACAGAACATCCCGACCGCGAGCATCGCCGCCCAGACGCCAGGGCCCGCAGCCGGCAGCGTGTTCTCTCGCCACAGCGCGACCGCGCTGAAAGGCAGCAGGAACAACGTTGCGCCCACCAGGCTGCCGGCAGCGACCAGGCGACTGTCCAGACCGCCTCGAGCAGTGATCCACCGGCGCGTCAGGAAGCCCGCCAGTCCGTAGCATGACGTTGCCACCAGGCAAGCCAGCGCGCCGAGCAACACCTCGTGCGAGAACACCACCGGCCCCGTCCGCGTCAGCACGCCGACACCCGCCAGCCCCATCAGGACACCAGCCGCCTTGGCACGCGTCAGCTTTTCGGCAAAGAACAGCGAGCCGATCAGCACCCCCATCAGCGGTGTCATCGCGTTAAAGATCGCCGAGTACCCGGCTGGCAACCAGAGCGCAGCGATGGCATACATCACGAAAGGAATGCCCGAGTTGATGATGCCGAGGATGATCACGGCACGCCACTTGCCCTGCATGTCCCATTTGAGCCCGAGCATCGGAAGGCAGGCGGCAAGCGTCACGGCACCGATCAGCACCCGGAAGAATGCCGTCGGCAGCGGCCCGAGCACCGGGGCGGCGATGCGGATAAACAAGAAGCTGGCGCCCCAGATGGCCGACAGCAGTAGAAGACGGATCAGGTCAGCGGGTCTCATTGGTTTATGAAATGCAATGATCAAACCGAAAAACATCAGACCGTTGCTGATATGCGACAAAATCAGCACATTGGTCGATGCGGCGCGGAGCAACGGCTCCACGGGAAGGTATTAAAGCGCTGAAACTGGCAAGCAGCACGCTGGATTCGGACATTCCCCTGCTGGACGAGGGGATGTCTTTGCTGCGCCGCAAAATCATCGAAATCGCATCGTAAAGGGCAGAAATGCGGCGATTGTTGCGCTTCCGCCGCAAGTTACTTTCGATTTCCTTTCGTAATCACCCCTCAAATGTAGGGGGCACCAGCACAGGGCGTGACATCGCGTATTCGATTCCTTTAAAATCTGTACTGCGCCAGAGTTAATTGACCCCTCCGACGCATTCCCGACAAGCCGCCAGGCAATCCTGGCGGCTTCTTTTTTTGTCGCGACGAAAAGTTGTATCGTATGTCACAGCAGGGCCACATACAGCAACTGGCGTATGGTGCACGTTGCGTTCCCGCGTCAACCATCAGCCCCCTTACAGCGTTGCCAGCGACATGAAACGACAGTTCCTCGGCTTGCTCGCCCGCGTCTACGTCATGCAATTCGCCATGGAGGTGCCCGCCACCGTGGCGATGCTTGCGGAAATGCTCATGGATTACGGATTCCAGGTAGACATCGGCTCCGTACGACCTCTGCTGCGTGCGCTGCAGATGGAGGGTTATCTCGAAAGCGTCCTGCGCGACGGTATCGGGCGGGTTTACCTGCTCACCGAACTGGGGCGTGAAGAGTTGGCCACCAGCCGCACACGGATCGACGAGTTGTATCGCCGACTCCACAATCCCGTCGCCGAGACCGTCGCCATGGCACCGGCGACCGTTTCCCACACCTGATTCCTGATTCCCAAGCCACGCTTGAATGACGAAACCGGCACGCCGCGCCAGCGGCCTGCCGGTTTGTTTGTTTGGGTGGGATCGAACGTCTCAGCCACCGCGTATCCACCCGATGCGTGCGTAACGTTGCGTACCCGTTTCTGCGGATGCCCGCGGCGTGCCAGACGTCATGCCGCCATGTCAGGCCGCAAGCACGTCCGCATTGGCCAGACTGCTATCGCCACGCAGGATCTGACGCAGCGTATCCAGTCCAACCGGCTGGCTGAACAGGTAACCCTGCACGGCATCGCACCCTTCGGCGCGCAGGAAATCGAACTGCGCTTTTGTCTCCACGCCCTCGGCCACCACCTGCAGATGCAACTGGCGCCCGAGCGCGACGATGGCCGCGGCCACCGCCCGGTCGTGTCCTGGCACGGCGAGATCATCGACAAACGACTTGTCGATCTTGAGCTTGCTGATTGGCAGGCGGGTCAGATAGCCCAGCCCCGAGTAGCCCGTACCGAAGTCGTCGATCGAAATCCCCACGCCCAGCTGGCGCACCTGCCGGAGCGTCTCGACGGTGGTCTCGCTGCCGTCGACGAGAATGCCCTCGGTCACCTCGATGGTCAGACTGGCGGCCGGCAGCCCGGAAGCGCGCAACGCCTGCGCGACGGCCGCCGGGAAACTTGCCTGGCGCAATTGCAGCGGCGAAATATTGACCGCGACATCGATATCGCACCCCAGTTCCTGACGCACCGACTGGATATCCTGGCAAGCCTTGCCCAGCACCCACTCGCCAAGCTCGCTGACGAGCCCGCACTGCTCGGCGATCGGGATGAACTCAGACGGCTGCATCACGCCGCGCTCGGGGGTCTCCCAGGCGATCAGGGCCTCGACCCCGAGCAGCGCCAGCCTGGAAACGTCGACGATCGGCTGGTAACGCAACCGGAACTCCCCCTTGGCCAGCGCGCGACGGAGCAACCCCTCGATCGTGAAGCGCGTCCGCGATGCCTCCGCCATCTCGCTGGCAAAACGCCGCAGTTGGGCGCGCCCGCCATGCTTGGCGGCATACATCGCCGCGTCGGCCGATTTCATCAGGTCCGTCAGGGAATTGCCATCCTGGGGAAAGATCGCCATACCGAGCGAGGGCGTGACGCGAACATGTTCGCCAGCCAGCGGCAGGTCCTCGGACACGCGCGCAAGAATCTTGGCGGCCACCAGCTCGGCTTCGCCATCGAAGCGCAAGTCGCCAAGCGCCACGGCAAATTCGTCGCCGCCCATGCGCGCCACCACATCGCGGGGCCGCACCGCGCCGCGAATGCGGTCGGCAATGGTCCTCAGCAGGTCATCCCCCACGGGATGGCCGAGCGTTTCATTGATATGTTTGAAATGGTCGAGGTCAAGCAACAGCAGCGCCACACCGCTGCCACGACGGCGCGCTTCCGCGAGCAGTACTTCGCATCGCTCATGCAGTTCCGACCGGTTTGGCAGCCCCGTCAGCGCATCGTGCTTCGCCATGTGGCTGATATAGGCATCCGCGAGCGTCGCTTGCTTGCGCGCCTCCTGGCGCTCGCGCCGAAGACGGCCTGCGAGCCATCCCGCCAGCATGACAGCAGCCGTCGCGAGTAGCAGCGGAAGCCAGACGAGCGGTGACAGGAGCGGTTGCATGAACGAAGGAATGAAACAGCAGTGGAGGCGTTGTGGGCCCTTTCCCTGGCGAAGGACACCCGAAGAACACCGTGTCTGGCGCACTATACCTTGTGTGCCTGTGCCCGCACAGTAGCGGCCGGTTCGCTTCCGATGACAAGAGACGCATGGAACGCAGGCTGTCAAACCCGATTTCTCCGGGCTTTCATCATCAGGCGAACGTGATAACTTACGTTCGCCAGCAACCAGACATGCGCGACGCGCTGGCTCCAGCGAACTCACAGGCTTTCGATGCCACATCGACTCCGTGACACTCACATGCCCCGGTTACTGCCGTCGCTCAAGGTACGCATTGCGCTGATCACCACGGTGCTTGCCGCCATTCTCGGCGGAGGCATCGTCATCGGCTCGCTCTACTTCGCCCATCTCGATCTCGAAGACGCGCTGCAGAACCAGCAGGACTCCATCGTCAAGCTGTCGGTGGACCAGCTCGACACCGCGATGGACGACCGCATCGAGCTGCTCTCTCACCTGGCACCGCAACTGCGCGACACGCTCGCTTCCGCGCATGACCAGCCACACGATGCCGTACGGGCGGCGCTACAGCAGGCAATCGACCGCACGATACCGATGCCCGAGGCGTTCAATGCCGTGATGGTCGTCGACGCGGCTGGCACAGTCCTCACCATGGACGGCAAGCCCGTCGAAGTGGGTGACCGCGCCTACTTCCTTGAGGCCATTCGCACGCGCAATGTCGTGGTTGCCGCGCCGATCCGCTCCCGCGTCGGCGGCTATGTGGGTGTCCTGGTGGCGGTACCGGTGCTCTCGTCGTCCGGTGAGTTCCTGGGCGTCGCGGGGGGCTGGCTCAACCTTGCCAACTCGAACTTCCTGGTGGAAATCGCCAACAACCGGCTGGGCACCACGGGCTTCTACTGTCTGGTGTCGGCCGGCAGCGAACCCGTCTATGTCCAGCATCCGGACCCCACCATGGCGCGCAAGCCCGCCCGCGCCATTGGCGAGACCTGCGGCGTGGACGATCACAGCGCGCCACTGGAATTTCTCACGCCGACCCGACCCGTGATCGCCCGCCGGCTGATGGCAAGCACAGGCTGGGAACTCGTGGCCGTGATGCCGGCGCAGGAAGCCTACGCGCCGCTGCGCCAGATGCAGCGGCGATTCCTGATGATGTCGGCCATCGCCTTGTCGGTGGTGGCGCTGCTGATCTGGCTGGCGGTGCGTCAGTTACTGACGCCGCTTTCGCGCCTGCATCAGGTGGTGCAGGCGAGCGCGAACGACCTGGATGCATTTCAGCGCTTGCCAAAGCGACCGCACCGCGACGAGATCGGCGATGTCACCGGCGCCTTCATCCGCCTGATGCGTGACATGCGCCAGCGCGGACTGCAACTGGCACGCAGCGAACGGCGGTTGCGCGCGGTCACCGACACGCTCCCGGCACTGCTGGCCTTCATCGACAGCGACGAGCGCTACGTCTTCAACAACATCGCCTACGAACGAGTATTCGGTATGTCGCTGGATGAAATCCAGGGCAAGACCGTGCGCGAAGTGCTGGGCGAGGAACGCTACGCACGCGCCCAGCCCTTCCTGCAGCGCGCACTGCGGGGCGAGGAAGTCAGCTTCGAGGCCGAGTATCACTACCCGCATCATCACTGGATGGAAATGAACTATCGCCCGGAATGGGGCGAGGATGGCCGGCAGGTGGTGGGCGTACACATTCACGTGGAGGACATCACGCGGCGCAAGGTGGAGAATCTGCGGCTGTCGCATATCTCGCGAACGGACCACCTGACCCAACTCCAGAACCGCAACGCCTTCGAAAGCCATTTGCGGGACGCGATGACGCTGAGCCGTGCCGAGCAGCAACTGATGGCCCTGCTCTATCTGGACATGGATCGCTTCAAGGCCGTCAACGACATCCACGGCCATGCCACCGGCGATCTGCTGCTGCAGGCATTCGCGCTGCGTCTGCGGCGCTGTGTGCGCGAGAGCGATCATGTCGCGCGCATCGGCGGGGACGAATTCGCGGTGATTCTCGAGGACATCGGCACGCCAGCCACGGCGCAGCGAATTGCCGGCGCGATCCTGGAATCGGTCGGTCGGCACTTCTATTTCGATGGAATACTGGCCGACGTCGATGTGAGCATCGGCGTGGCGCTCTACAAGGGCACGCCGATCAGCGAGGAAACGCTGATGCGGCAGGCCGATGTACTGCTGTATCGCGCCAAGGCCCTGGGCCGGGGCCGCTACGAAATCGGCCCCGCGGAACTGCTGGCAGACGCTGGGGCCTGACCCACTTTCGGCGCTGAAAGCCGCCTGACAGTGTCAGAATTGGCTGGCCGGTGACGCTAGCGCTGGAGCCAGAGCTGGGGCCGCTGCTCAGTGCTTCGTAGATTCGTCGGAAGCGTCCGACGCCTGGGGCGCATCCGCGTCGAACGGCACATGGCGGCCGTCCGCCGACTGGTAGCCGAGCTTCGCGTTCTCGCCCATCATCCTCTCGTAGGCCAGCATGGCCTCGGCCACGGCCTTAGACTCGCCCTTGAACACGACCACGTCGTTGCCGCAGTTCGGGCATTGACCGCCGAATACCGCGTCGATGCCGTGCAATCCTGGCGCCGGGATGGCATCGAAATTGGTGAACGACGTCTTGCAGGCCCCGCAGACCAGTTGTGCCGGCCGCAGTGCATCGACGCGCGCACGCGCCTGTTGTGCCCGTTCCTCGGGCGTTCCCCGCCGTTTTGCCTCACCCATGATGCTGTCCTTTCTGACTGCCTGTTTTCGTCTACCACGGCCTTCTGCGCGCTTCGTCGGCCAAACCCCACTCAAAGGATTCATCCAGACTCCGCCGGCGCATGGCACGGGCGTGCCATTGTAGACCAGTACGCGTGTCCGGCACGACCACGATACGCCTGCTATTGTGGATAACGGTTGCCTACCACCTACCCCCCCAAGGAGGACACCGATGATTCGACCCACCGTGCAGGAGAATTTCTCCCGTTACGCCGACTGTATCGCAGCCTGCAATGCCGCCGCCGCCGCATGCCTCAAGTGCGCGGCCGCTTGCCTGGAGGAGCCCGACACGAAGAAGATGACGCGCTGCATTGCGCTCGATATGGATTGCGCAGGCATCGCCAACCTGGCCGCGTCCTACATGCTGCGCAACAGCGAGTTCGCGCCTCTGGTCTGCGAAGACTGTGCCGAAGTGTGCAAGTGGTGCAAGGAGGAATGCGAGCGCTATGACCATTGGCATTGCCAGGAATGCGCCAAGGCCTGCGCCGCCTGCATGGAGATGTGCCTGAAGATGACTGCCTGAAGCGCCCCGTCCCAACCTGACCAGGCAACCGCCGCCGGCGTGCATCCATGCACGCACCGGCGGCAGGGACTTTGTTCCAGTACACGGCGGATATCACACCAGGCGGCTATTCTTGCAGATCGTACTCAGCACTTGCTGCGATCCCTTTCCTGAAGGAGTCCGTCCATGTCCGAGAAGTCGTCCGCCACCCGCATCGAGAAAGACAGCCTTGGAGACGTCGCCGTCCCAGCGGATCATCTCTGGGGTGCCCAGACCGAGCGATCGCGTCAGAATTTCCGAATCGGCAGCGAAAAAATGCCGCCGGCGTTGATCGAGGCGTTCGCAATACTGAAACTGTGCGCGGCCCGCGCCAACCGGGAACTCGGCGTGCTCAAGCCCGATCTGGCCGATGCCATCGAACGTGCCGCCGAGGAAGTGATCGCCGGCAAATGGCCGGGCGAGTTTCCGCTCTCCGTTTGGCAGACGGGCTCCGGCACCCAGACCAACATGAACCTGAATGAGGTCATCTCCAACCGGGCCATCCAGCTCCTGGGCGGCGAGGTCGGCAGCAAGAAGCCGGTGCATCCGAACGACCACGTCAACTGCAGCCAGTCTTCCAACGACAGCTTTCCGACGGCGATGCACATCGCGGCCACGCGCGCGATCCAGCAGACGCTGCTGCCTTCGCTGGAAAAACTCCAGCAGACTTTCGCGAAGAAGGTCGAGGCGTTCGACGATATCGTAAAGGTCGGCCGCACCCATCTGCAGGACGCCGTGCCGCTGACGCTGGGCCAGGAATTCTCCGGCTACATGACGCAGGTGGCCGATGCCCAGTCGCGCCTGCAACAGGCCATGCTGCGCGCGATGCCGGTGCCGCAGGGTGGCACGGCAGTCGGCACCGGACTCAACGCGCCGCCGGGATTCGCCGTCGCCTTTGCCCGCGCGCTGGCCACCTACACCAGCCTGCCGTTCGAGCCCGCGCCAAACCGCTACGCACTGCAAGCCGCCCACGACGCGCTGGCCGACCTGTCCGGCGCGCTGAACACCACGGCTTCGTCATTCCTGAAGATCGCCCGCGATTTCATGCTGCTGGGCTCGGGGCCCCGTGCCGGCTTTGCCGAACTGCAATTGCCCGCCAACGAGCCCGGCTCGTCGATCATGCCCGGCAAGGTCAATCCGACGCAGGCTGAGGCCTTGGCGATGGTCTGTTGCCGCGTCATCGGCAATCACACGACGGTGACACTGGCAAACAGCCTCGGCACGCTGGAACTCAATGCGTACAAGCCAGTGATCATCTACAGCCTGATGCAGTCCGTCACACTGCTGGCCGACGCTGCATCGAGCTTCGCCGAACATATGGTCGAAGGCGTGGAACCCGATCGCGCGCGCATTCAGGAACTGCTTGAGCGCTCGTTGATGTCGGTGACCGCGCTCAACCCGCATATCGGCTACGACAAGGCTGCCGAGATCGCGAAGCTCGCGGTCAAGAAGAACCTCTCGTTGCGCGAGGCCGCCATCGCATCGGGCCACGTCACCAACGAACAATTCGATCAATGGATCGACTTCAAGGCAATGACGAAGGAAGTCTGAGAGCCGATCAGGAAAGCGAACGCGCCATCGAGATGGTGGAAACGAAAAGGCCAGGCCAGTGAATGCATTCACTGGCCTGGCCTTTTTTGAGCCACCAGCAGGCCGATGGCCCAAGCGTTCAGAACTTGTGACGTACGCCGAGCGCGACGCCGAGCATCGTGCTCTGGCCGCTGGCGAGGAAGTATCCGTTCGCGAAGCTGATGGCCGACGTATCGAAGTTGAGGCCCGCGTTCTTCGAGAACGCCGTCGTCAGGTACAGGTCGGTGCGTTTGGACAGCGTGTAGTCAGCGATGAAGGACACCTGCCATGGGTTGGCCAGATGCGTCTGGCCCAGCAGGTTCTTCACGTTGTCGTAGTTGTACTCCAGCGTCAGACCCAGGGCCGGGGTGACCTGGTAGTTGCCGCCAATCCAGAAGAAGTCGTCCCGCAGAATCAGCGTGGAGCCGTCTTGCGCCTTGTTCTGACCCCAGCGATAGCCGCCCATGATCTTGGCGGTGGCACCCAGCGTATAGCTGGCACCGATCGTCGCTTTCTTGAATGAGCCGGTACCGACGAAAGCGCCCGCGGCTGAGCTAAGGCTCGGGTTGTACTGGTCATAGGCCACGGCGACACCGAAGGGGCCTGCTGCATATTCCGCACCAAGGCCATAGGCGGAGTCGCGACGGAACTGGCCCGGCACTTCGCCATTGCCGCCCACGCTTGGCGCGCCCTGACTCGTACCCGGCAGCGCGACACCCGTGCCGAACGACCAGTGCGCGATGGCCGTCACCGGGCCGAATGTGCCGATGTATTTGGCCGTGTTGTCTTCGCGAAGGTTCGCACCTGCGAATGCCACGACGGGTTCGTACTGCACCGCATAGGCCGTGGGCGAGTAGTTCGCCATGATGTGGAATAGCGACGTGTACTGGCGCCCGAACAGGAACTGGCCATAGCGACTATCGAGTCCAACGTATGCCTGGCGACCGAACAACCGGCCTTGCGACTGCACACCGTTGTCGATGCTGAACCCGCTTTCCAGCACGTACACGGCCTTGGTGCCGCTACCGAGATCCTCCACGCCGCGCAAACCCCAGCGTGAACTGGACAGGCCACCCGAAGTCAGTCGCCATGTGTTCCCACCCTGCCCGGCATTGAAGCCATTAGCAGGTGTTGGCGGCTGAGAGCCAAGATGACTGACGTACTCGATGTTGGCATCCGCGACACCATAGAGTGTCACGCTCGACTGAGCGTGTGCAGTACCCATGGTGCCAAGCACCGCCGTCGCAAAAAAGATTTTCTTCATCGTTATGTTTCTCCTCTCATCGGTCTGAAAGACCTTCCACTCCTGCCGGAACGGCGCGAAAACACCGCCGCCCCCACAAAACTTCAGGCTGCCGTGGCCCTGACAGGTTGTCGGTCAGGAAAATGGGCGCAATTGCCCCCCGCCAGCGAATTACCCCGGCTTTGGCTTGCACTGCGGATTGGGAACACTGGGACGGCACTGCGTCCCACTGGCGAACAGGCGCGTGCTATTCGGAGATGTCGGTGCCGCGCGTTTCCGGCAGGAGCCAGATCGCCACAAGGCTGACGACGCTGGTGGCGGCGAGGTACCAGGCCGGCGCGTTAGGGTTGTGCGTCCAGGCCAGCAAGCCTGTCACCACGAACTGCGTGGTCCCTCCGAATAGCGTGGTACCGATCGCGTAGACCAGAGAGACGCCGATACTGCGAAAGCCAGCCGGCAACAACTCGGGAATCACGACAATCGATGCCGCGGCACTCATGGCGGTGAGCGCTGCGAGTACCGCTGTCACGGTCAGGAAGCTGATGGCACCGGGCATTGCGCCCAGCCACCAGAACATTGGCACGATCAACAGCATCAGCGCGACGCGCGGCGCAATCAGGACAATCTTCCGGCCGCGCCAATCGCATAGCCAGCCTCCCACCAGTCCGAACGCGAACGTCATCACGCCACCAACGAGAGCGCTGGTCTGCGCAAGTGTTGCGGGCAGGTGCAACGTCTGGATCGCGTAAGTGGTCATGTAGTTGCCAATCTGAGACGCGACCGAGGCAGACAGCACCATCAGCACGCCCAGAACAACATAGCGCCGGTGCGACTTCATCAGGCCACCGACCACCTCGGCCGTGCTGCGCTCGGTCCGGGCTTCGAAGGTTTCGGGCAGGCTGCGACGAATTTTCAGGGCGACCGGCACGAGCGCGATGCTAATCACGAAGGGGATACGCCACCCCCAGGCGGCCAGGTCTTCCGCCGGCAGCAATATCGACACCGCAACGCCCAGCAGTCCACCAACCGCCACGGCAATACCCTGGCTGGCCAATTGCCAACTCGCGTAAAGTGCGCGGCGATTCGGCGGCGCGGCCTCGACGAGTAGCGCGGTTGCTGGCCCCACCTCTCCGCCGAGCGCCAGGCCTTGTAGCAAACGGCAAGCCACCACGATGATGGGAGCGGCGATACCGATGGACGCATAGCTTGGCGTGGCGGCCATGCCAAGCGTGCCAAAGGTGATCAACGCCACGGTCAGGATCATTGCAGGCTTGCGACCGGCCCTGTCAGCCAGCGCGCCGATCAGGACGGCGCCGAGTGGGCGGGTGAAGAATCCCACTCCGAAGGTGGCGGCCGCGAGCAGCAGGCTGCCGAACTCGCCACCGACCGGAAAAAATGCGCGACCGATGTAGACGGCAAAGTATGCGTAGATGACGAAGTCGTAGAACTCGAGGGCATTGCCGGCAACGGCGGCGGCAACCGCGGCCCGACCAATGACTGGCCGAACGTCGGGCTCGCCGACATCCCTCGCCGTGTGAACCGCAAGCGTCTGGGCAGACGCCGGACTGGTGGCGCGCATTTTGTCTCCTTGGAATCGTTATGAATGGGCTGAGGGCCTGCTCAGACGATCAGTCTTCCCGCAGTCCATTCAGGGTCCGCAGGAACACGTCGCGGCCCTGTTGCCAGACAGCCTGTTGCCAGTCGTCCGCCTGGGGATAGAAAGCATCCTTGAGGGTCTGGCGGATGGCCGCCGCCTGCAGCGGGTCAGACGAACCGTGGCGGTGCAGCCAGTGTTCGGCACGGCTGGCGCCGATGACTTGCGGCATCGGATACGTGCCGAACTCCAGGCAGAGATTGGTCTGCTCGGCCTGCGCGCATTCGTCGAAGAGTGCGAACTGGATCGGCCCGGTCATCGGGATGCTGTTCGAAGTCCCGGCATGAACGGACGTCACATCCCCCCACCAACGACGCGCTCGCTCCAGCGAACGCCCTTCGTCGAGGCAAGCGAAGATGCGCTCCCCCACGCCATAAGGTCCAAGCCCAGTGTGAACATCAATGGAGCCCAGATGCTGGCAGTTGCGCGCATGGCGTTGGAGGATCCGACGAAATGTGGTGTTGCTCCAGGCCGGCTCGCGCCCGCCAAAATGCATGCCATCCTCGAAGCGGTATTGACCCAGCGAGACAGCACGCTGAAACCCCTTCACGCCCCACTCCTTGCGCAACATGAACAGCGCCAGCTCGTTGTCATCGCTGGGCGGCCACTCCGTGGGGAGCAAGAGTTCATGGATCTCCGCATAGGGCTTGTTGTCCGGCAACGGAGCCGAGAAGTCGACGAAATTGCGATTCAGGTCGACGTTCTCCTGCGTCTCCCGGCGCGAGTACGAGAACCCGTGGGGATTGACCGCATGGATATACAGCACCGCCGTGTCCGGCGCCGCTACCGGGCCAAGGCCAAGCAACCCGGTCTGAATGGCGGAGCCACAGTAGCCTTCCACGCCGTGCACGCCACTGATGATGACGGCCAGCTTCGAAGCATGCAGCGGCCCGTCGCGCACGACGTCCGTGGCCAGCGACTCGCCGTGGGCACCCTCGAGCGGCAGTTCATGGGACTCGACGTCGAGCCCTCGCGATGCGGCGACCTGCAGGAACTTCTGCCGGGCCTCCGCGTAGGTTCGACTGAACAGGTTACGAACTTCTGGTTGCACCTTGACTCCTCGATGATGCAGCGCTGATTCCATATGCCGATGACCTCAGGCGGGGAATGTCGGTCGGGATGCGCGCGTCCGTGTGGCGCGACGTTCGCCACAAGCGCGTCCAAACGCGGAAAAGATCGCTTTGGCCAGGCCGCAGTCGTCGATACGCATCTCCGGATGCCACTGGACGGCAAGCGTGAATTGCGCTGCGTTGGCAAGCGAGAACGCCTCCACGAGTCCATCGGGCGCCGTTGCTTCGATACGCAGTCCGGCACCGAGCCGCTCGACGCCCTGGTGATGCAGCGAATTGACCACGGCCGAACGCCCTGCGATCCCTTCCAGCCAGCCACCAGGCACGATGTGGATATCGTGGCTATCGTCGTACCACTGCTGGATCGGTCGGTCGTGGTCGCCCTCCCGATGATCCAGTCGGCCAGGCTGGGCGTGCACCGCGCGCTCGAGCGTGCCGCCATGCAAGACGTTCAACTCCTGAAAGCCACGGCAGATCCCCAGTATCGGGACCCCGGCATCGATCAGGGCTGGCAGCAGACCAAACACCGCGGCGTCACGGTGGGGGTCCTGGCATGTCGTTGCCGGCAGGGGCGTGGCTCCATACCTTTCCGCCGCGATGTTGGACGGACTGCCGGTCAGGACGATGCCGTCCAGCGTGTCGATCAACGTGTTGGCATCGATGGCGTCGGCGCACGCCGGGAGCAGCAGCGGCTGCGCACCGGCAATCTCGCTAACAGCCCGCACATAGCCACCGAGAACCGAGTAAGCCGGATGCCTGTGGAGGTCGATACGATCCGTGATGATCGCCACGACCGGAAGAAGTGACTTTTGAATTGGGGCGGATGACATGGAACGATGCGGCAGTCGGAATGGATCTGGCCGCAGTTTGGAGACATCCACTACTTGTGTAAATTGCAACTAAATTCTGGTTAAAATGCAATTCATGCAAGTGGGCTGTCATCGTCATGAATACGCGTCAACTACGCCACTTTCTGGCCCTTCTCGATACCGGCTCATTGGCTGCGGCGGCCGAATCGGTTCATCTGAGCCAGCCAGCGCTATCTCGCAGCATCCGCGCGCTTGAAGACACGCTTGGCGTGCCGCTGTTCGACAGGAATGACCGGCGGCTGCGCCCGACCACCTATGCCATCGCCTATGCGCCCCGCGCGCGCCGCATGCTTTCCGACGAAAAAGAAGGCCTACGGACACTCGGCCTGATGCAGTCCGGCGATCTCGGCACGTTCTCGGTAGGGATGGGCTCTTCGCTTGCCACGCCAATCCTGCGCCCGATGCTGGCTGAACTGCTGCGCACATCGCCTGGACTGCGGCTGCGCAGCCTGATCGACACGTCCGAGCGACTCCTTGATGCCCTGCATGCCGAACGCATCGACTTCTTCGTCGGCGACACCCGCGTGGCAAAGCTGCACGATGGGCTGGCGATCGAATCCATCTTTCCTTGCACATTTGGCTGGTATGCGCGGCGCGATCACCCGCTCTCACACAACGAAAATGTCAGCGCCGCGCAGATCCGTGAGTACCCTCTGATCGCGCCCGGCTACTTCGAACCATCGCTGGGACAACGGATTGCGCAACTCTACGAACTGCCCGCGCCAGTGCAGGACCAGTTCGCGCTGATTTCGGACGACATCGGCACCGTCCTGGAGATCGTGGCATCCACCGATGCAGTTGTCCCGCTGACGGACCTTGCCGCGATCTCCGCGCTCAAATCACAGCTCATTGTCGAACTTGACGTACGGCCCGCGCTGGAACTGGACTTGACGCTCGGCATCGTCCGGCATGGCAACCGCACCATGGCGCCCGCAACGATGATGGCCTTCGAGATCATCCGCCAGCGGTTCGCCATGGCGGCAAGCGAGATTGCCACCATCAAAGGACTTGCGGCGGATCGGTGATCGCACTCGATCCGCATATGGGCAGTTCGATCAGTGGGCGGGCTCCAGGACGACTTCCCCGACGATGCCCAGAAATGTCTGATTCATGACCCATGGCAAAGGGCCATGGCTGCGGGCGTTGCGGCACTGTGATAGTTTCCGCAGGTTGTTTCGATGCCTGTCTGGATGTGCCCCATGCATAAGCTTGTCTGTGTCACCACCCTCCTGCTGACGGCGATGTCGGCGGGGATGCTGACCGGCTGCAGTTCACTGATGAATGAGGGCACGACGGCTGTCGCTGGCATGGGCGGCGCTGCCATTGCCGGCGCGGTCACGGAAAACGCGGCCATTGCCACGGGCATTGGTCTCGGTGTGCAGGCTGGCGCCAAGGCCGCCCTGCAAGCCAGTCAGCGCAAGGTTCACGCCGAAACGCAGCATCAGATCGCGCAGGTGGCTGGCAACCTCGATGTCGGCGCAGTGGCGACCTGGGAAGTGGCTCACACCGTGCCGCTCGAACCCGATGAGAAGGGACAGGTGACCGTGACGCGCTTGCTGGGCAATGCCTACCTTGCCTGCAAGGAGATCATTTTCTCCGTCGACGATGCGAACAAGGGCAACGGCTTCTATATCGCCGCGGTTTGCCGCGACGGGTCGGTATGGAAGTGGGCATCCGCCGAGCCCGCTACCGAGCGGTGGGGTTCGCTTCAGTGAGGACGCTGTGCGCGAGGTTGGTCTTGTCGGCGGCGGTCGCGAGTCTCTGCGCGTGCAGTTCCGTCGGCGAAATCTCGGGTGCCGTAGCCGGAATTACCACCGGTGCCGTCACGGCAAATCCTGTTGTGGGATACGGTGTCGCGGTCGGCGTCAGCGCGGCGGCCGATGCGGCTGGCAAGTACGTCTACCGGTACTGGCAACGCGAGGAGCAGGACAGCATCGCAGCGGTCATCGGTGATACGCCGATCGGCTTCGAGCAGCCCTGGGAGGTCCGGCATGCCGTCGCCTATGGCAATCAACACGGCGTGCTACAAGTAATCCGCGTCATCGACAGTCCACTCGTTCTCTGCAAGGAAGCCTTGTTTTCCACCGTCGAGTCGGAGACGAACGGGCAGCCCGCCAAAACTTCCCAATGGTTCTTCGTCACGGCCTGCCAGCAGCAAGGCCAGTGGAAATGGGCCAATGCCGAGCCAGCGGTTGCACGCTGGGGCAACCTGCAATAGCCACCTGCCACTACCCCTTGCCGCTCGTGGCTTACGGCGCGTGCGGCGTGGGCCTGGGGCGAGGCGGTTGCGGAGGGTACGGTGGATGCGGCGGATTGGGAATCGGCCCGCCGCCCGGCCCTACCTGGATATACGGGGCGACGATGTACGGGTACTGCGCCGATCCGTCGGTTGGCCCCATCGGGTGCGTGCCAGTCACGCCCCGCTGCGAAAGCGGCGCGGTGCTCAGTTCGGTGCCGCCGCTGCTGCCATCACGGATACCGCGTTGCGTATCGAGCGACTTCGTCTGCGATGCGGCGAATGCCATGTCAGACGCTGCGCCAAGCAGCGCGACGATCGCGACGCCTCTCAACCAATGAATCGACCCTGTGAACATGAGCGTTCCGTCTTGATATGGAAATGCCGGTGACCACCAGGGGCGAACTGCACCGCTGCAACCGGCTCGAGCATGGCTGCCTGACAGCCATGTCAACACAGCGTAGCAGCGCCCTGGTCACTTCAAAGCGGCATTTACCGCCGGAATCCGGCATTTATTCCCAGGAATATTTTCGTCTTCTTTCGGGAATAAGGCGCCGGGCCGGGCAGTTCTACAGGTGCATGGCACCGCGGCGCGTAGAGCCGGAACGACAGGATCGAACGATTCTCGGGCGCGTGGTCGGCATGCAAGCCCATGCGCGGCCGTTCGTGGTCCATTGTGGCCGCAGGTGCTGGGCACCCCTTCGTACTGCCTCAGGAGATGATCATGAAAGCCCGTATCGCGGCGGCAGCCGTTGCCGCCATTGCCTCGCTTGCATCTTTCGCCACGGTAACGTCCGCCGCCGGACTCACCCCCACTACGACGGCGATGCCGGAAGGTCACGCACATGCCATCGGACCACGTGATCCGTACACCGATGGTGGCAAGGCAAGCAGGTTCGATGTCTATGCAGACACCGCGAATGTCACGGACCGGCGCGACCCGTACACCGACGGCGCGCACAGCTAAGCCACGACAGCAATCAGGTGGGCCCTGGCCCACCTGCGTTACCCGCAGCGTTATGCGGGCACGGAGATCGCCGCCGCGGGCGAGGAGGAAGTGGCCAGCACGCGAGCGGACCGCACGCGCTTCTTATCGAGCACGGCAACAACGATCAGACCAAGAGACGGGCTCAGGATCAGCGAGAAGAGAATCCAGGCAGGGCTGGAGCGTCCCAATGCCGTGGCAAACATGCCGACACCGAGGGAAGCGAGAAACCAGACAGAAATCGCGAGCATGGTGGCAGATCCCATGAGTCAAAGTGATCGCCGCGCGAACGTGGCGAGCCCTCAGTATGGGAACATCCGCAACCAGTAGCACTTGGGGAAAGGCATTAAGGGAAAGGCACTAAGGGAAAGCGCTAGCCGCAAGTGCCCGACACGTGACTCGTGGCACCAGATTGCGCACCCGGCGCCGCAATTTCGACGCCCTCAGCCTCTCGCCCTCACAACTCCGACAAGCCGAAGCGTCGCAATCCCTCGAGATCGGTCACCCTGATGGTCTGGTAAGCAAGGCTGACCATGCCGCCAGCCTCCAGCCGGCGCAACGCCTGATTCACACGCTGGCGCGACAGACCGGTCAGCAGGCCAATCTCTTCCTGTGAGAGTTCCAGCACTTCCGTGGTCTTCGGGTACAGCGCCGGATGGAACAATTGCGCGACGGCCTGTGCTACACGCGCATCGGCGCCAAGCAGCCGATCGTTCTGCACCGTGGCGATGAACTGGCCCATGCGCTCGTTGAGCTGCCGCACCACGAAACCGGCGAAGGGCAGGCTATCCGACAACAACCTGTTGAAGACCGTCTCCGGCACCAGCAGCACCCGCGAGTCGCGGATCGCGATCACGTCATAGCGGCGATCCTCGCGCTTGATCACGCTGCCCTCGCCGCACCAGCCGCCGGCGGGCACGCCGGAAAACGTGCAACCGCGCCCGTCCGGCGTATAGACCGCGAGCTTGATCAGCCCCGTATCGACCCCGATCCAGTAGCGCGAGAACTCGCCGCGCCGGGCGATATAGCCGCCTGCGGGGTATTCGCGGACAACGGTCTCGGACGCCGCCAGCGCCTGATGCGCCGGGGACAGCGCACGAAACCAGTCATGCTGGGCCAGCAGAGCGTTAACCTGATCAAGGGACGAAGACATTTGATGAGAATCAATTTTCTGGGCACTCACAATGCTGCAACGCATCGAAAACGCCAGATCTGTCATCCGGACGACAGAGTCCGCCGGAGGCGAGATGATAGCTTGCGCCGGATTTCATTCGACGAATCCCCAAGGATCACAATAGGAGACACGCCATGCCGACCGACTACGACACCGGACTGGCCCGCAACCCGGCCAACTACGTTCCGATCACCCCGCTCGACTTCATCGCCCGCGCGGCCGAGGTCTACGGCGATCGCCTGGCCATCGTGCATGGCACGGTGCGCCAGAACTGGCGCGACACCTACGCGCGCTGCCGGCGCCTGGCCAGCGCGCTGACC
>NZ_ANKP01000053.1:0-32371 GCF_000319775.1 Cupriavidus sp. HMR-1 | reverse complement strand
GCGGCGGCGTGCAGGCGGGCCTGCGCGGCATCGCGGGCGCGGATCGCATCGAAGATCGCCACGTGCTCGGCATGGACCTGCTCGGGCAGGCCCGGCTGCCGGCTGGAATTCAGGCGCGCGGTGCGCACCGCCTGATGCAGTTGCAGCGTCATGTACTGCAGTAGCTGCAGGTAGTACTTGTTGTGCGTGGCCGTGGCGATGGCGATATGAAACTGGATATCGGGTTCCACGCCGTGATCGGCATCATCAAGCTGGGCCGCCAGCGCGTCGAGCAGGGCGCCCATGCGGGCAATGTCCTGCTCCGTCCGGTGCAACGCGGCCATGGCGGCAGCGGCACTTTCCAGATCAAGGCGCAGCTCGAAGATATCGGCCAGATCGGTGCTATCGGCACCGCCGCTCAGACGGAAACCGCTGTCGCTGACGCGGGAACGCACAGTGCTGCCCAGACCCTGGCGGCTTTCGATCATTCCAAGCGACCGCAGATGCTCGGTCACCTCGCGAATCACGGCGGCGCTAACACCATAGCGCTCGGCCAGTTGCTTGCCGGTCGGCAGCCGGGCGCCAACGGGAAACGTGCCTTCGGCAATCTCGCCACGCAATTGCTGGATGACGCGCTCGGTCAGGGTGATGGGTCGGGTCTGCATGGGACGACACCTTACCCTTTTCTGGTTATATGAAAACCTAGGGTAACTACTTAATAACTCAGGTGTCGAGCGGGCTGGACCAACTGTTCCAACCCTACTTCTTCAATCGATACGCCAACTGCGGTCGCGTGATCCCCAGCATCCGCGCCGCCGACGAGAGGTTGCCGCGCGTCGTCGTCATCGCCAGTTGCATCAGCTTGGCTTCGATTTGCGGCAGGGACACCTGCTGGTTGAGCAGCTTTTCGATCAGCGCGTCGGCATCCTGGCTGGGCTCCTCGCTGCCGACCGCCTGCTGGCTGGCAAACAGATGGGCGACGTCGATCATCCCGGTGGCAGGTGCCAGCAAGACGCCACGCTCGATCATGTTTTCGAGTTCGCGGATATTGCCGGGCCACGGGTATTGCACCAGCGCATCGCGCGCCCGCGTAGTCAGGCCGCGCACCTGCTTCTGATACAGCGCGTTGAAGCGCTGGATGAATGACTGGGCGAGTTCGGGGATGTCTTCCCTGCGCTCGCGCAGGGCGGGGATCGAGATCGGATAGGTGCTGATCCGGTAGAACAGGTCAGCACGAAACTGGCCGTGCTTGATCGCCTGCGCCAGATTGACGTTGGTGGCGGCGATCAGGCGGACGTTGACCTTGCGCGCCTCCACGCCACCGAGCCGTTCCACTTCGTTGTTCTGCAGCACGCGCAGCAGCTTGACCTGCGCGGCAGGCGGCAGGTCGCCGATTTCGTCGAGGAACAGGGTGCCGCCATGCGCGCGTTCAAAGCGACCGGGGCGCGACTGCTGGGCGCCCGTGTAGGCGCCTTTTTCCACGCCGAACAGCTCGGATTCGATCAACTCGTGCGGGATCGCCGCGCAGTTGACCGCGACGAACGGCTGCTCGCCGCGCGGGCCGTGATCGTGCAGCCAGCGCGCGAACATTTCCTTGCCCGCACCGGTCTCGCCCGTCAGCAGCACGGTGATATGGCTGTCTGCCGCGGCGGAAAGCAGGTTGAAGGCTTCACGGAACGCCGGGGACTGGCCGATCAGGTTGCCCTGGTTCGCGCCACACAGCGTTTCGCGCAGTGTGCTGACTTCCTGCTGCAGGGTGAGCAGGTCGCTGATGACGGAGTCGGGTTCGAAGTACTTCAGGTACTCGGGGTCGTTCCACGTCTCGGCCGGCTTGCCGACGATGCGGCAGAGGCTGTCGCCGCGCCGCTCGCATTCGGTTTCCTTGTAGATGACCAGCCGGTCCATGAACGTGCTGCTGTAGCCCGATGCGTAGCCAAGCTGCACCCAGCAGCCAGATTCCTCGCGGGGCAGGGACTCCATCACGGGCGCCTCGCCCTCCCATGAGTCCTGCCAGAGAAACTCGCCATAGAAGTGGCCGGTGTCGCGGTCGATCTCCAGGCGAACCGGGTCCACGCGCGTGACGCCTTCGAGCATGTGAAGCTGCGGCCCCCAAAGGAAGGCATCGTTGGGCGAACTGGCCAGTTCTTCACTGCGCTCGCGCTTGACCATCTCGGCATCGCGCATGCCTTGCGCGTAGCCCATGCGGATTAGCAGCCCCTTGCCGCGCTCCACGCCGAGCGTATCGAGGATTTCCTTGCGCAGGTAGCTCAGCGCCTCGGTGTGCATCAGCACCATGCGCGACTGGCCAAGGCGGATTTGCGCGGCCTTGGCGTCGATGGTCAGTAGCGAAGCCAGTTCGAACGGCGGCTGCGCGGGGGGTGTTGTCATCCTCGTCACTCCAGATTCCGGCGGGCTTTCGAGCCTCGTTTTTGCGTAGCCTAGCACGGCATCCGGCGTTGCCGGAGCCCGGAAATCCCGCATCGGGAGCGTGTGCTGCAGCGCAGCGCGAGACGATTTGATCATTTGATCAAATCCGCCTGAATCACCTCATCAAATCATCAAGCGGGTTGGCAGGCCCGAATGCGGCCGATCGGCCGCGAGCCCTTGCGCCACAACGGTCTGCATCGCCTGGCACGCCATTCGCTATAGCTCTCCCACCTGAAATCACGAGACAACGCACACGCCCCGCGATGTGCGGCGCACCAGGAGCGAGACATGCCACACCCCCAACAGGCACTTCAAGGTCACTGGCATCACCATGCCCCGCGCTACGTGCGCGTGACCGGGCGCAGCGAGCGCTGGGTGGAGTTCGAGTTCTCGATCGGCGATCCACAGATCTACGTGGAACTGGTCATGCCGCCCGAGCAGTTCCAGTCGTTCTGCGCCGAGCAGCGGGCCGAACTGCTGCAGTGATACCCAAAAATGCCCCCACTCGACATCCGAGGAGACAACCACCATGCAAATCGATATCCGGACTGACGCCAGCGTCACCCCGATCCGGCAGACCTTCGCGCATATCGCGCGCCGGCTCGGCGCCGACAAGCCAGCCACGCGCTATCAGGAGGCGATGTACGACCTGCAGCCGGTCACGAGCTTCCACTACCGGCCGCTATGGCAGCCGCAGTACGAGCTGTACGACGCCCGGCGCACCCGCGTGGTGATGCAGGACTGGTATGCGCTGAAGGACCCGCGCCAGTACTTCTACGGCGGCTACGTCAATGCGCGCGCCCGTCAGCAGGAGACGATGGAGAAGAACCTTGAGTTCGTGGATAAGCGCGGGCTGCTGAGCCGGTTGCCCGACGATGTGCGCGAGCTGCTCACGCTGGGCGTGGTGCCGCTGCGCCACGTCGAATGGGCGGCCAACATGAACAACGCGTCGATTACCGCCTACGGTTTCGGATCGGCCATCACGCAGGCCGCGATGTATCACACGATGGACCGCCTGGGTATCGCGCAGTACCTGACCCGTATCGGGCTGCTGATCGGCGACAAGGCCGCCGTGGACCAGGCCCGCGCCGCCTGGATGGAAGACATGGCCTGGCAGCCGCTGCGGCACGCGGCGGAGGACCTGCTGGTGCGCGATGACTGGTTCGAGCAGCACGTGGCGCAGAACCTGGTGTTCGATGGCCTGATCTATCCGCTGGTCTACCAGCAGTTCGACGCCCGCATGTCCGCAACCGGGCCCGCGTTTTCGCTCGTGACCGATTTCATGTCCGCCTGGTACGCCGAGACCACGCGCTGGGTCGATGCCACCGTGAAAACGGCCGCACAGGAAAGCCGGGAGAACGCGGCGGTCATCGCTGGGTATGCCTTCGGCTGGCTCGATCGCTTCACGCACGCGCTGCGCCCGCTGGCGCACCGGCTGTTCGGCGAGGATGCCGAGTCCGAACTGGCCAATGCCGTCGAAGCGCTGGGCAAGCGCCTGAGCGGTCTGGGCCTGGCACGTCAATGACGGAGACAACCATGAGCGACGCCATCGTATTCATCGCCCTCCAGACCAACGACGACATGCGCCCGGTGATCGAGGCGATCGAGGCCGACAACCCGCACGCCACCGTCAACCACTACCCGGCGATGGTCAAGATCGACGCGCCGGGGCGGCTGGAGATCCGCCGCGCCAGCGTGGAGGAGCGCATCGGCCGCCCCTGGGACGTGCAGGAGCTGCAGCTCGGCCTGATCTCCCTTGCAGGAAACATCGACGAAACCGAAGACCAGTTCGTGCTGGCGTGGCGCTGAGCCAGAACCCCAAGACAGGAGACAAACCATGACAACCGCCACTGCCATCGCCTCCGCCGCCCGCGCGGCGACCCGTCCGAAGCTCTCGCTCAAGGAGAAGTACGCGGTACTGACCCGCGACCTCGGTTGGGAGACCACGTACCAGCCGATGGACAAGGTGTTTCCGCACGACAAGTTCGAAGGCATCGTGATCCATGACTGGGACGGCTGGGAAGACCCGTTCCGCCTGACGATGGATGCGTACTGGAAGTTCCAGTCCGAGAAGGAGCGCAAGCTCTACGCGATCATCGACGCGTTCCAGCAGAACAATGGCCAGCTCAACGTGACCGACGCACGCTACATCAACGCGCTGAAGCTGTTCCTGACCGGGGTGTCGCCGCTGGAGTACGCGGCGCACCGTGGCTTCGCCATGGCGGGCCGTAATCTGCGCGGCGTGGGGGCGCGCGTGGCGTGCCAGATGCAGTCGATCGACGAACTGCGGCACTGCCAGACCCAGATCCACACGATCAGCCACTACAACAAGTTCTTCAACGGCTTTGCCGACTGGCGCCATCTGCACGACCGGCTCTGGTACCTGTCCGTGCCGAAGTCGTATTTCGAGGATGCGATGACCGCCGGGCCGTTCGAGTTCATCACGGCGATCTCGTTCTCGTTCGAATACGTGCTGACCAACCTGCTGTTCATGCCGTTCATGTCCGGCGCGGCCTACAACGGGGACATGGCCACGGTGACGTTCGGCTTCTCGGCGCAGTCCGACGAGTCGCGCCACATGACGCTGGGCCTGGAAGTGGTCAAGTTCATGCTCGAGCAGGACCCCGCCAACCGACCGATCATCCAGAAGTGGATCGACAAGTGGTTCTGGCGCGGCTACCGGCTGCTGACGCTGGTGGCGATGATGATGGACTACATGTGCCCCAAGCGCGTGATGAGCTGGAAAGAGGCGTGGGAGATCTACTTCGAGCAGAACGGCGGGGCGCTGTTTGCCGATCTGGCGCGCTATGGCATCCGGATGCCGAAGTATCACGAGCAGGCCGCCAAGGAAAAGGATCACCTGTCGCACATCGCATGGTCGATCTTCTACAACTTCAACCACGCCGCGGCCATCCACACGTGGGTGCCCGAGCCGCACGAAATGGACTGGCTGGCGCAGAAGTATCCCGACAGCTTCGACACGCATTACCGGCCGCGCTTTGACTACTGGAAGCAGCAACAGGAGGCCGGACAGCGCTGGACCAACCCGGGCCTGCCGATGCTGTGCCAGGTGTGCCAGATCCCGATGGCCTTCACCGAACCCGACGACCCGACGCAGATTTGCTATCGCCATGCGGAGCACAACGGCGAGCACTACCACTTCTGCTCGGACGGCTGCCGCGACATCTTCCAGGGCGAGCCCGAGAAGTACGTGCAGGCATGGCTGCCGGTGCATCAGATCTTCCAGGGCAACTGCGGCGGCCCGACGCTGCCTGAAGTGCTCGACTGGTACCACCTGAAGCCCGAGGATCGCGGCGACTACGCCGATTCGCCCGATCGCGCGAACTGGGAGCGCTGGACCGGGCAAGGCAATAACCGTTCGTGAACAAGGAGACCAGATCATGCCAGTCATCGCATTGGAACCGGGCTACACCGGCGAGGTCCGCGACCGGATCGAAAACTTCCACGGCAACCAGCTCGTGTACTTCGGCTGGGACCAGCACCGGCTGTTCTGCAGCCCATTCACGTTGCCGCTGCCGCCTGACATGCCGTTCGGCGCGTTGGTCTCCGACGTCATCGTGCCGCTGCTGGGTGCCCACCCGGAAGGCGCCCGGATCGACTGGGCGCAAGTGCAGTGGTTGCGCGGCGATACGCCATTCACGCCGGATGCGGCCGCAAGCCTGGTCGACAACGGGCTTGGCCACAAGTCGCTGCTGCGCCTGCGTACCCCCGGCCTGCCGGGCATCGCCGGCTCGGCCAACTGAACTTGCTGCAGGAGGTTGCCATGACCTATCAGCTCACCATCGAACCGCTCGGCCAGACCATCGACATTGCCGAAGGACAGACCGTGCTTGACGCCTGCCTGCGCGCCGGCGTGTGGCTGCCCCATGCCTGCGGGCATGGTCTGTGCGGGACCTGCAAGGTGCAGACGGTGGACGGCGAGATCGAGCACGGCGAAGCATCGCCGTTCGCGCTGATGGACTTCGAGCGCGAGGAGGCCAAGTGTCTGGCCTGCTGCGCCACGCCGATGTCCGACCTGACGATCGAGGCCGACATCGATCCCGAGCCCGACGCGCAGTTCCTGCCGTTGATGGACTTCACCGCCGAAGTCACGCGCATCGAAGCGTTGACGCCCACCATCAAGGGCGTGTTCCTGCGTGTGGAGGGTGTGGAAGGGGGCGCTGCGCTGCGTTTCCAGCCGGGCCAGTACGTCAACGTATGGATCGGCAAGGAAGCCACCCCGCGCGCCTTCTCGATCGCGTCGGCGCCGTCGGCGGGCGAGATCGAACTGAATATCCGGCTGGTGCCGGGCGGCAGCGCCACAACCTACGTGCACGAGCAACTTGCCGTGGGCGAGCGCCTGCAGCTATCGGGGCCGCTCGGGCGCTTCTTCGTACGCAAGAGCGATCCGCGCCCGCTGGTGTTCATGGCTGGCGGGTCGGGATTGTCGAGCCCGCGTTCGATGATCCTCGACCTGCTGGAGTCCGGCGACCAGCGCCAGATCGTGCTCGTGCATGGCGCACGGACCGCTGACGAACTGTATTACCGCGATGCTTTCGAGGCGCTGGCCACCCGGCACGACAACTTCACCTATGTGCCCGTGCTGTCGGCCGAGGCGCAAGGCAGTGCATGGGCCGGCGAGCGCGGCTACGTGCACGAGGCCGCCGGGAGTCATTTCGGCTACGACTTCCGTGGCTGGCGGGCCTACCTGTGCGGGCCACCGCCGATGATCGAGTCGTGCATCGCCGCGCTGATGCAGGGGCGCTTGTTCGAGAAAGACATCTTCACCGAGAAGTTCCTGTCGGCGGCAGACGCCAGCCAGGCCACCCGCAGTCCGCTGTTCCGCTCACTCTGAAGCATTCCCACTACAAAGGAGACAACCATGGACAAGATCCAGATCGACACCGTACTGAACCGCATCGAGGAAGCCACCGGCCAGCACGCCAATCCGCGCATCGCGGCCATCGTGCATCGGATGGTGCGCGACCTGTTCCACATGATCGAGGACCTGGATATCCAGCCCGAGGAATTCTGGTCCGGCCTCAATTTTCTGGCAGAAGCCGGTCGCTCGGGCGAGCTGGGCCTGATCGCGCCGGGGCTCGGGTTCGATCACTTTCTGGACCTGCGCATGGACGAGGCCGAAAGCCAGGCAGGCATCGCCGGTGGCACGCCCCGCACGATCGAAGGCCCGCTCTACGTGGCGGGCGCGCCGGTGGCGCAGGGCGAGGCGCGCCTGGACGACGGTACGGGCGAGGGCGAAGTGCTGGTGATGGAAGGGCAGGTCAAGGATGGCGCGGGGCAGCCGCTGGCCAATGCCGTGGTCGAGGTCTGGCACGCCAACGCACTCGGCAACTACTCGTACTTCGATCCGACGCAGAGCGCGTTCAATCTGCGTCGCAGTATCGTGACCGATGGCGAGGGCCGCTACCGCTTCCGCAGCATCATGCCGGTGGGCTACAGCGTGCCGCCGAATGGGGCAACGGACCGTCTGCTCAAGCAGCTCGACCGCCACGGCACCCGCCCGGCGCACATCCATTTCTTCGTCTCGGCGCCAGGCCATCGCAAGCTGACCACGCAGATCAACATCGATGGCGATCCGTACCTGTGGGATGACTTCGCTTTTGCCACGCGCGAAGGGCTGGTACCGCCGATCACGCGTGTGAGCGATGCGGCGGCAATGGCTGCGCTTGGCGTGGACCAGCCGTTTGCGTCGATCCGCTTCGACTTCACGCTTCACGCGGACCAGGCAGATGCTCCGCAGGCCGAGGTCGCGCGACAGCGGGCATCGGTGGAGGCCTGAGCACCGTCGTCTGGAGAGGGGCGCCCTGGATATCCGGGCTTCGGGGCGGCCCTCGCCATGCTCTGGCTTTAGCGTTGCAGGACCAGATTGGTCCAATACACGTCGGTGCGATCCATCAGGCCGCTGCGCTGGCTGCAATGCGCGCTGCGCAGGCCATATGGCTCCGCCAGTGCGATGGTCTCGGCGGCCGATACGTCGAACATGCGCCGGCCGGCGGGCACCGGGCCGTGTCGCAGGGACAGGAACACCAGGCCGTGGCCGGCCAGCAGCGCGTCGACGGCACCCATTGCCTGGGCGCGTTCGTCGGCATCGAGGTGCATCCACACGGCGGTCAGCATGATCACGTCAAAGCGCGTCGGCCGTTCGCGCAGCCTGGCCAGCGCGGGCAGGGTGTCATCGAGCCAGTCGATATCCACATCCGCGTGCAGCTTGCGGCCAGCCTCGCGCAGTTCTGCGGTCGGTTCCACCGCCACGACGTGATGGCCGCGCCGTGCCAGGGCGGCGGCATCGCGCCCGGTGCCCGCGCCGACATCGACAATGCGGGCCGGCGGTGCCGGCAACAGGTGGAGCACGTCGCGATGGACATCCTCGAACGTGATGCTTTCGTACTGGACGACGAGGGTGCTGGCCTGTTCGTCATAACCGGCCGTGCTTGTCTTGGGCATGGTCAGAGTTTTCCTTCAAGCGACTTCCGTTCGCGCCACATCTCCTGCACGAACGGGTCGGTGATGCCGTACAGGCCGTGCCCTTTGCGCATGATCAGGTTGCTTGCCATCAGCTCGTTGACCACCGGCTGTGCTTCCTCGACCTTCACTTCCCGGCCTATTGCCAAGGAGTACGCCGCGGCCGCGTCGGCCGAGAACAAACCCCGTGCGTCGCCTTGCGTGGTGGCAATGCGGTCGAAGATCGCGGTTGCCAGGCCGCCAAGTTGTTCGAGCTTCATCAGTTCCACGTCGGCAGCCGCCGAACGCAGCGTGTTGGCGATGGTCGGCAGGTGCTCGTCGGGGTTGCTGTCCGCTGGCAGGTGGAAATGCAATTGCCGCAACGCCCGGATCATCTCCTCGGGCCGATGGCCAAGCGCCTGGAACGCCTTGATGGCGACATCGCGCGAGGGCAGGGCCGTAAAGCCCTCGGAGGACAGGCGCGCCAGCAGATAGTCGATATATTCCTGGTCGAGCACCGGGTAGGCGACGGACGTGGCGCCGGCGAAAGCCTGGTTGCGCCGCGCGGTCAGTTCGCCCACCAGCGCGCGATGCGAGCCGGTTCCCACGAACAGGAAATGCCCTGTGGTGTCGGGGCGGGGA
Organism: Cupriavidus sp. HMR-1; assembly: GCF_000319775.1. Classification (NCBI taxonomy): domain Bacteria; kingdom Pseudomonadati; phylum Pseudomonadota; class Betaproteobacteria; order Burkholderiales; family Burkholderiaceae; genus Cupriavidus; species Cupriavidus sp. HMR-1. Next base: position 22,861 of record NZ_ANKP01000053.1, on the reverse strand, counting down.
TTGATGGCATCCCGTGCGGCCTTGAGCGCCAGCAGCATTTGATTGCCTTCGTCCGAGGTGATGGCGTGCTGCACTTCGTCGACGATCAGCACGACATCGGCGCCGGCCTGATCGACGACTTCTTTCAGCGCCTGGGCCAGCGTCGCGCCGCCAGCCTCGCCGAGGGTGTCGAGCTTGAAGCTGAACTTGAAGCCGAAGGCGGCGATGTCGGCACTGGCCAGACGCTTGAGCTTGCGAAGGATCGTGGAAGACGGGGACTCCAGCTCGGTCAGTGTTTTCTTGACGGCTTCCAGGATCAGCCGGGCGGGGCTGCGCTGCGTGTCGCTCCACAGGTCCACATAGATCACGATCGCGCCAAGGTCTTCGAGCGCGGGAATCAGGTCGTTGATTAAAAACGTGGTCTTGCCCGTGCGGCGCAGGCCGGAAAGGAACAGGCCCGAGCGCAGGCCCTCGTCCAGTACCCCGGGTTGCAGGAGTTGCCTGGCCATCTGTTTGGCGAGTTCCGGCCGTTGGTAGATGTTGCTCATCGGGCGCGTGATGTGAATTAGCGTGAATTATTCAGATGGAATAATTATACGTATTTCATAAACTACAGTAAAAGTCGGCAGGCCGGCGTGCAAAAGCGATGGAAAGTGGCATGATTGCCACTTTCTCTGCTACGCCAATGTATCGGCATGGAGCGCCTCCCATGGTACTTTCGCCAGCCATTCCCATTCTCCGGATCTTCTCGGTCGAGAAAGCCAGGGAGTTCTACCTCGACTTCCTTGGCTTCCAGGTCGACTGGGAGCACCGCTTCGAGCCGGATCTTCCGCTTTACATGCAGGTCAGGCGCTCCGGGCTGACCCTGCACCTCAGCGAGCATCATGGTGATGCAACGCCCGGGTCCGCTGTATTCATTCCGGTAGAGGACATCGACACGCTCCAGCGCGAACTGATCGCCAAACAGTATGGATACGCCCGGCCCGGCGTGGAGGTAGTGGGCTGGGGCCGCGAAATGCAGGTGGCCGACCCGTTCGGGAACCGCCTGCGGTTCTGCGAGTTCACCAAGGATTAAGACCGGGATCAGGACAGGGACTAGGCCAGGGACTAGGCCACAGCCGCGCCGACGGCTGCCGGCTCGGGAGGTGTGTCGGACATCTTCACTTCGTTTAGTGACCCGCTCGCCTTGGCGATGGCCCGGGACAGCCGTGCCACTTCATTGAGCTGTTCGATCATGTCGTTGGCAAGCCGGAAGTTGATCGCGTCCACAGCGCTCCGCAGTGGCAGGGCGCTCATGATGGCCTGCCGCGCGACGCCGGCCTGCGCTTCGATTTCCGGCTTGGCATTGACGATGCGCGTGGCGACTTCGGTGTCCGGATGCGCGATCGTCTCCACCGCCAGCGCCAGGTATTCGGACACCATCGCCGCAAAGCCCGCCGACTCCGGGTTACGTAGCGATGCCGCATCCGCGCCATGCGAAAGCCGTCGTTGGCTCAGCGCCAGCATGCTGGTGGTGGCAACCTCGCGAATGGCGTCGAGGCACGTGGCGATCCGCGCCAGATCCACAAGCTGATGGCCTTCATCATCGTTGTGAACCGCGTCCGACAGGTGTCCGATATAGGTCAGGATGGCCGTGCTCAGCGAATCGGCAGCTTTGTCCTGGTCGGTCAGCGTCACGAGTTCCTGCGAATCGCCTTCCACGACTAGCGCGGCGCTGTGTTCGACCAGTTCCTGGACCTGCTTGCCCAGCGATACCAGTTCAAGTTGCACACGGGGGATGGCCAGCGCCGGCATCCCGGCCAGCGTGTCGTCCAGGAATCGCGGCAGGCCAGGGTCTTGCCAGCCTTCACGCGCCGGTGGCGCCAGCCGCTGGGCGAGCTTGCCGATGGGTCCGGTGAACCAGATCAGCACGGCGGTGCTTAACACGCTGAATACGGTATGGGCGTTGGCGGCCTGTCGCGGGGTTTCGGCGGCCAGACGGGCGGCGCCGGTCAACTCCGGCGAGGATGGAGAGATTTCGCGGATGAAGTCCGCGAACTGCGGGATGATAAAGACGAGGAACAGCACGCCGAGCACATTGAACAGCAGATGGACGATGCCCACCTGGGCCGCCTCGGCCGATTTGCCGATCGACGCGAGCAGCGCCGTGCCGCAAGTGCCCACGTTGGCGCCCAGGATCAGCGCAATGCCCGATTCGAGCGGAATCAGGCCCTGGCTACCCAGCGCGATGACGATGGCCAGCGTGGCCGCCGAGCTTTGCACGACGGCCGTGAAGACCGCGCCGATCAGAATGCCGATCCACGGATTGCGCATTTCCTGCATCGCCGTGATGAACGGCTGGAAATTACGCAGCGGGCGCGTGGCATCGCCCATGAATTCGATACCGAGGAACAGCAGGCCGAGCCCGAGTACCACGCCGCCAAGCTGCTGCAGCAGCTCGCGCTTGGCAAAACCTTGCAGCAGGAAGCCGCCAGCCAGCATGAACGGCGTGATCGCCGAAATGTTGAAAGCGATGATCTGCGCGGTCAGCGTCGAGCCAATATTGGCACCCATGATCACCGGGATCGATTGCTGAAGCGTCATCAGCCCGGCGGAGACAAAGCCCACCAGCAGTACCGTGGTGATCGTCGAGGAATTCAGCAGGGCTGTGATGCCCGCGCCGGCCAGCACGCCGCGAAAGCGGTTGGCGGTCAGGGTGCCCAGCAGCGATTGCAGCCGCGCGCCGGCAATCGCCTTGAGACCACGGGTCATCAGATCCAGACCGAACAGGAACAGGGCCAGGCCGCCGACGAGCAGGCCAGTGATCTCGATCAGATTCAGATTCAAACCATTGAGCATGGGCAGCTTTGGGCAATGGGTCGACGCAAGCCAGCGACCGTGCCATTGTACGAGTTTCCGATACCATTTCACGCCATTGTTTTTTTGCCTTCACCATGAAAATTTTCGCGTTCTCCCGCCTTCGAACCGTTACCGCCGCCTTGGCGCTTTGCACGGCCAGCGCCCATGCCGCGGGTGATGGTGTGCCCGTCGGGGAGGATCGTCTGGCGCGGCTGGTGGCAGATACCGTCCGACCCGTCATGGCGCAGTACGACGTACCCGGCATGGCCGTGGCCGTAACAGTCCGCGGCAAGTCCCAGGTCTTCAACTTCGGCCTGGCATCGAAGGCGGACGCCACCCCGGTCACCGAACACACGTTGTTCGAGATCGGGTCGGTCAGCAAGACGTTTACGGCGACGCTGGCTTCGTACGCGGCGCAGCGTGGCGCCATATCGCTCTCGGACAAGGCTAGCCAGTACCTGCCCGGACTGGCGGGTAGCAGCCTCGATGCGATCAGCCTGCTGGAACTCGGGACGTACACGGCAGGCGGGCTGCCGTTGCAGTTCCCCGATGCAGTGACCACCTCCGCCCAGATGCTGGCCTACTTCAAGGACTGGAAGCCGACGTACGCGGCTGGCACGCATCGGCAGTACTCGAACCCGAGCATCGGCCTGTTCGGTTATCTGGCCGCGCGGAGCCTGGGAGAGCCGTTCGATAACCTGATGGAGCACCGCATCTTTCCGGGCCTGGGCCTGAAGCACTCATTCATCCGGGTGCCGCAGTCCCGCATGGGCGACTATGCCTATGGCTACAAGGACGGCAAGCCGATCCGCGTGAACCCCGGCGTGTTTGACTCGGAAGCCTATGGCGTGAAGACCACGGCGGCCGACATGATTCGGTTCGTCGAAGCCAATATGGATGGCGCGCGGCTGGAGCCGACGTTGCAGCGGGCGGTTACCGGTACACACACCGGCTACTTCCGCGTTGGCCCCATGACCCAGGGCCTGGGCTGGGAAATGTACGCTTGGCCAACCTCGCTAGAGGATCTGCTGACGGGTAACGCTGCCGGGATGCTGGAGCCGAAGGAAGTCGCACGGCTGGCGCAGCCGCAGCCGCCCAGGGCCGACGTCCTGATTAATAAGACTGGCTCCACCAACGGCTTCGGCGCCTATGTGGTGTTCGTCCCGGCACGTCAGATCGGCGTGGTGATGTTGGCGAACCGCAATCTGCCGATCCCGGAGCGCGTGCGGGCGGCGTACCAGATCCTGAAGGCGCTGGACGCGCAATAGGTCCCGGCATCGGGCATCGGGTCGGCATCGGGTCGGCATCAGGCCGGGTCGATGTTCTGATTCAGCCTGAAGACGTTGTCAGGGTCGTATTGGCGCTTCACGGCAACCAGCCGCGGATGGTTGACGCCATACGCGGCGCGGGTGCGTTGGGCGCCTTCCGCGCCAAGGTTGTTGGCGTACACCCCGCCCGTCGAGTACGGTTGGACCGCTTCCCACAGGTCGCGCGCCCATTCCCGGTGTTTGTCGTCGTCGGCCGGGTCATCCCAGATGGCCAGCGGGAAGCAGTCGAAGTCCGCCGACCGGTTTCCGTATGCGGTGGCCTCGTCAGGTAAGCGGGCGATGGCGCCGCCGACCTGCTGGAACACCACCAGGCAGCCCGGCGAGGGCGCTAGGGCATAGGCAGCGAGGAGGGCATCGACCGCCCCCGCGCGAATCTGGCGGAGGAACTGTGCCTTCCAGTAATACCGCCGGCCGCGCGGGAACAGCGCATCGCTGGCCGACTGCATCTGCAGATACGGAACGAAGTCGAGTTGGGCGTCGGCCGGGTTGCCGAACTCGACCAGCGGGCGCAGCGCTGCCTGCCTTGTCTCTTCGGTGCCATCTGGCCCGACATGGCACGCCGAGATGCTGAGACACCGCTCGCCCGATGGCTGGGTGACAAGCGCGGCGTCGGCCGCAACGTCATCCGGGGCGGCGCGGGCGAAAGCATCGTAGTGCAGCATCGCCTCCCGAGCCTGATCCCACGGGTAGACCACGGCGCATACCGGCAGTCTGGCGGGAATCGGATGCAGACGGAAATGGAACGCCGTGACGATGCCGAAATTGCCACCGCCGCCGCGTATCGCCCAGAACAGGTCCGGGTGCGCGGTCGTGCTGGCGTGCAGCCGTTCCCCGTCGGCGGTGACGATTTCCACGGCCTCCAGGTTGTCGCAGCTCAGTCCGTACTTGCGGCCCAGCTTGCCGAACCCGCCCCCCAGCGTCAGCCCGGCGATACCCGTATCGCTATTGACCCCCATCGTCGTGGCCAGGCCATGCCGCAGCGTTGCCTGGTCGAACTCACCGAGATTGAGCCCTGCCTCCGCGCGGGCGCGGCGGCGTGCGACATCCACGTCGATGCGCTTCATACGCGACAGATCAATGACGATGCCGTTGTCACACGTGGAAAGTCCGGCGAGATTGTGCCCCCCGCTGCGGACCGCGATGGTCAGGCCGGTGGCCCGGGCGAACCGTATGGCCCCCGCCACGTCGGTGGCGTCGGTGCAGTAGACGACCAACGCCGGGTGTTTGTCGATCGCGCCATTCCAGACTTTGCGCGCCACGTCGTAGTCAGGATCCCCGCGCTGGACGAGTTGGCCACGCAACGTCTGCCGGAACGCCTCGAACCCTGGATTGCCGCCGTCCCCGGATGCCTCTTGCCGATCTGATCGCATCACGCCCCCCCCAAGTTGGTCACGCCCCCCGAGACCATGGTGGTGCGCGCGGCTGCCGGGTGCAAAGGCAAAGATCTCAGCTTGTAGATGAGAAAAGCTCACCTAGACTGGACCCATGCAAAAACTGCCGCCCCTGCGCGCATTGCAGGCATTCGAGGCGGTTGCGCGTCACCGCAGCTTCAAGGCCGCAGCGGCGGAGCTGAACGTGACGCCGACCGCCATCAGCCATCAGATCCGGATGCTCGAGCAGATCTGCGGCAAGGCGTTGCTCCAGCGACGCCCGCGTCCGCTCCGGCTGACCGTGGCGGGGGAGGGGCTCTATCCGGCGCTGCGCAGCGGTTTCGCGCTGTTTGCCGAGGCCGTGGCGACCGTTGGGCAGCCCGGTGCGGCACGCCCGCTGCGCGTGACCAGTCCGAACGCTTTCGCGAGCCGCTGGCTGGTTCCGCGCCTTCCGGCCTGGCAGGGGCTGCATCCCGAGTGGTCGCTGGAGATCATCGGCACGGACCGCGTCCTGGACCTGGCTGCGGGCGAGGCTGACGTCGCCATTCGCTACGCGCGTTGCGCGCCCAAGGGGCTGGTCAGCACGGAGTTCGCGCGCGATACCTTCTTCGCCGTGGCCAGCCCGGTGTTGCTGGCGAGGGCGGGGCGGGAAGGGCAGGCGACATTCGATATCGGCGATCTCACGCATATCCCCCTGATCCACTACGAGTGGAGCAGCGGCGACCCGCACGCCCCGACCTGGACGCAGTGGTTCGCGGCTGCGGGTCTCGCCGCAGGCGACTCGTCGGCTCGGCGTGCCCGCCATGACCTGAATTTTCGCGAGGAACTACACGCCATCGACGCGGTAGTGGCCGGCCAGGGCGTGGCGCTATGCAGCAACGTGGTGGTGGACGGCCTGCTGCGCAGCGGGGCGTTGCGCAAGGCGCACGCGCTGGGGTTGCCCGGCTTCGGCTTCTACGTGGCCCATGCCGCCGGCCATCCGGATCTGGCAGTAGTGGAATGCTTTGCAGGCTGGCTGCTGTCGACGGCCGGGACGCCGGAGGGCGAAGATCCGGCCTAGTTGGGCGGCATCCCGGGCGGCATCTCGGGTGGCATCAGGTCCGGGTTCCAGGCGACCTCCCACATATAGCCGTCGGGGTCCTGGAAGTAGCCGGCATAGCCACCCCAGAAGGTATCGACCGGGGGTTTGAGGATGATGGCCCCGGCGCGGCGTGCCTGCTCGATGACGGCGTCGACTTCGGCCCGGGAGCGGACATTGTGACCCAGCGAGATCGACGGGATGCCCAGGGGCGTATCGGTTGCGGCATCCTTGGCCAGGAATTCGCGCGGATAGAGCGCCAGCCGCAGTCCTGACTCCAGATCGAAGAAGACCACGGCGCCATGCTCGAACTCGGTGCCGACGATGCCCTGGGTCGGCCAGCCCAGACCGTCGCGATAGAACGCCAGCGACCGTTCGAGACTGCCGACACCCAGCGTGAGAAGCGTGAGGCGAGGATGCATGGTCGGATGGTTGGATGGTTGGCTGGTTGGTGCTTCAGGGCGCGGGGGATGCGGTGAGATCCAGGGAGACCACGCGCAAGGTGGCGTCGTCGGGGCACATCGTGTCCGTGAAACCCAGCCGATGCGCCAGGCCGCGCATCGCGGTATTGGATGCCAGCACGTAGCCAATCATCGTGTGGTATCCGGCAGCCCGCGCCGTCGCGATCAGGATCCCCATAAGATGGCGCGCCAGGCCAAGACCATGCCAGCCGTCGACGATCGTCACCGCGAATTCGCAGGATCCGGAGTGCGGGTCGATCGTGAAACGGGCGCCGCCAATCAGGTCACCCTTGTCCTCCGTCCCCGCCATGGCGACCAGCGCGCATTCGCGGACCGGCGTAGGGTGAACAGCCGTTTCCAGCAATGCGTCCGGCAGATCGTGCATGGACGCCATGAACCGCGTATACCGCGAATCATCGGAAAGACGATGGAAGGCCGTCAGGATGCCGCCTTTGTCCTGCGGGCGGATCGTTCGAATCAGCGCCTGCTTTCCGTTTCGCAGGGTCACGCAGGTTGGCAGCGTTGGGGCCGTGGCTTGCATAGGGTGATGGCTCGGTTCCATTTGGGCTGATTCATGGTAGGCAAGCGGCGTCGGGAATCCAAATCCGGCGGGCCGGCTACAAACATCGACTGGCGTGGAATAAAGTGGTTCTGGAAGTGGTTTACATCATGCGGGAAGGCCGTGCTGTCGATGACGTCCCGCCGCGGTCTCGCAGGCAAACCGATGTGCCGCGGGATGCGCAACCGCGTGTCGTGACGTCGGGACACTGAAGTCGGGGTGAGGATCATGGGCAAGAGATTGGCGGCCGTGGCAGCGGCAATCGCCGGACTCGGCCTGGGCGGTGGCGTTGGTGGCGCATGGGCGCAGGACATGTCGACGATGTGCCAGCAGGTGGTTGGGCAGGCCGAGATCGGCGGCGTGCTGCAGACCATTGCGGGGGTGGCTTGCCTGCAGCCCGATGGCACGTGGCAGATGGTGGATAGCGGCGATGTGGGCTATGGCGGCGGGGACTATTACTACGACCCGTGGTACTGGACGCCGTATGTGGGGTTTGCCGGCGTGATTTTCATCGACCACCATCATCGTCCGCACGTCATGCACCATGTGTTCTTTCCCAGTCGCGGCGTGATCGTGCGGGGCGGTCACTTCGTGCACGGTGGAGCGCCTGGCGGGTTCCATGGTGGCGCGCCGGGCGGCTTCCATGGCGGGGGTGCCATGCATCACTGAGCCGCGCCAGCGGGGTTACCCGGCTTCTCCAGCCGCATCGCTCATGGCAGACTGCGGAAGTTACTGCAGTTCTTGACGTTGCCTTACACGAAACAATGAGCGAGTCCCTCTGCTTTCTGTCGGCCACCGAGTTGGCCGACGCCATCCGGCACAAACGTGTCTCCCCGGTAGACATCACCTCGGCAGTCCTGGCGCGCGCGGAGCGCCTTCAACCTGAACTGAACTGCTTCATCACGCTCGACGCCGAGCGGGCAATGGAATCGGCCCGCCAGGCAGAACGAATGGTCATGGCTGGCGAGCCACTCGGCTTGCTCCACGGCGTGCCGTTCACGGTCAAGGACATCGTCAACACGCAAAGCGTGCGCACGACCTTCGGCGCGGCGCCGTTGCGGGACAACGTGCCGCAGCAGGACGCCGTCGCGGTGGCCCGCCTGCGCGAACAGGGCGCCATCCTGATCGGCAAGACCACCACGCCGGAGTTTGGCTCCAAGTGCCTGACCGATTCGCCGCTGTTCGGGTGCACACGTAACGCGTGGAGCGCGCAACGGACCAGTGGCGGCTCCAGCGGCGGTGCGGCCGTGGCGGTGGCCAGCGGCATCGCGCCACTGGCTGTCGCCACCGACGGCGGTGGGTCCACGCGGATTCCGGCTGCCTGTAACGGTGTGGTCGGCATCAAGCAAAGCAACGGTGTGATTCCACATAGCCAGGCGCAGGACCTGTACGGCAACCAGACTTACGTCACGCCCACCACGCGCACCGTGGCCGATACCGGCCTGATGATGGCGGCGATGGCGGGCGAGCACGCCTGCGACCCGTGGTCGATCGGCGTGCCGAAGGCCGACTATGTCGATGCCGCGCGCGCCCAGGGCGATCTGCGTGGCAAGCGCATCCTCTATTGCCTGGCGCCGCCGGGCCGCCCGGTGGCCGCGGATGTGGCACGCGCTTTCGAGCGGGGGCTGGCCGCGCTCGCCGGGCTCGGCGCGGAGCTAGAGCCGTTCGATGGCGATGGCTTCAACGATATCGAGCCGCTTTGGCGCGCGATCAACCACACCGTCTGGCGCACGCGCTTCGTCGAGATCGTCGAGCGTCATCGCGACGAACTGAGCGCAACGTTCGTACGTCAGGTGGAGTCGGCCGCGCAAGTCAGTGGCGTGGCGTACCAGCAGGCGATGTTCGACCGTTCGCGGCTGTTCCAGCGCGTGCAGGCGTTGCTCGAGCGCGCCGACCTGCTGGCGATGCCGACCATCATGCGCACCGCGCTGCCGATCGACCAGGATCTGTTTGGCACGATCGAGATCGACGGACACGTACACGAGAACGTGCGCGCGAACTGGTTTCCGTGGACGATGCCGTTCAACATGACCGGCCATCCCGCGATCAGCCTGCCGTGCGGCTTTGGCAGCGACGATCTGCCGATCGGGCTGCAACTGGTTGGACGGTTCCGCCGCGACGCGGAACTTCTGCGTTCCGCCGCGTTGTTCGAATCGGCCCACGGCTTCCTGGACCGGTGGCCGTCGCTGTGACACCACGTGATGCCGCGTGATGCCGATACCGATCTCAATATCGAGATCGACGCCGACATCACCACCCTTTGCTTGCGCCTTCCCAGGCTTCCCGCTTTCACCACAGGACATTCCTCATGACCGTCAAGTTTCATCCCGGCCGCCTGACTTGGCTGCTTGGCACCGCGTTCAGCGGGCTCATGATCGTTGCCGCGCCGGCATCCGCTGCGGACGATGTGCCGATGCACATCATCGTTGGCTACGCGCCGGGCGGTGCCGCCGACAGTCTGGCCCGGATCTACGCCGAGCAACTGCGTCAGGACGGACAGGGCACAGTGATCGTGGAGAACCGCCCGGGCGCCTCTGCACGGCTGGCGCTCGACTACGTCAAGCGGTCGAAGCCCGATGGCAAGACGATCTTCATCGGCCCGTCGCCACTGTTCACGATCTTCCCGCTCACGTACAAGAAGCTCAGCTACGACGCCGACAAGGACCTCGTGCCCGTGGCGGTGCTAACTGACGTGCCGACCGCCGTGGCCGCCGGCGTGCAGCAGCCGTACAAGAACATGAAGGAATTCCTGGACTGGGCCAAGCAGCATCCGTCCAAGGCCAGTCTCGGCCTGGCTACGATCGGCAGCGCGGGCCACCTTGGCACGGTGGCGCTGGGCAAGGCATCGGGCATCGCCATCACGCCCACGCCATACCGTGGCGCATCGCCAATGCTGGTGGACGTGATCAGCGGCAACGTGTCGATCGGCTGGGATGCGGTAGCCAGCATGATGTCGCTGTACAAGGGCGGCAAGATCCAGCTTCTTGGCGTGAGCGGCACGCGACGTGCCAAGGCGTTGCCGGAAGTGCCGACGATGAAGGAGCAGGGCATCAACCAGTACGAATTCGCGACCAGCTGGTACGGCGCCTTCGTGCCCGCCGGCACGCCCGCCGCAGAGCAGGCGAAGCTCGAAAAGGCGTTCCTCCACGCATCGACCAATGCGTCGAGCGCGGCCAAGCTGGAGACGCTGGGACTTGAGGTGAACGCCCAATCCGGCGAGGCGGCGCGCAAGCGCATCCAGACAGAACGCGCGGCATGGAAGCCGATCGTCGAGTCGACCGGGTTCGTGGCCGAGGATTGATGCCGGCCACTGCCAGGGGGCGATGAACGCTGGGGCGCTTCATTGCCTGCTTGTGTCCCGCGCATGACGGCCACGAACAGATCCGCGCAACCATGCGCTGGCATCTGGACGTGGCCGTCTGTCATTTCAGCCCAATGGCAACTATCGCGACGCGAGCATCAGGTTCAGGTTTTGAATCGCAGCGCCGGATGCGCCCTTGCCGAGGTTGTCGAAAACGGCTGACAGGAGAACGTGCCCGTGCTCCGTGCCAGGAAATACGCTCAGGCGCATGTCGTTCGTGCCATTCAGCAATTGCGGGTCCAGGTGCTTCACGGCGGACGATTCTGACAGTGGCAAGACCTGCACGTGGTCTGCCCCGGCATAGTGCCGCGCGAGGCAGGCGTGTAGCGTGGCGCCATCCACGCCGGGTGCCAGCAGCCGCAACGCCAGCGGCACAGTCAGCACGATGCCCTGGCGGAACGCGCCGTATGCGGGGACGAAAATAGGAGACTGCGCGAGCCCGGCGTGCTGCTGGATCTCCGGCGTGTGCTTGTGCGCGAGTTCCAAGCCATATACTTGGTAGGAAGGCGCGCTGGCGGCTCCCGGTCCCTCGTATTCCTCCACGCCGGCGCGTCCCCGTCCGGAGTAGCCGGATACCGCATGAATGCTGATGGGGTAATCGCCCGGGATGAGCCCAGCCTGCACCAACGGACGCAGCAGGCCAATCGCACCGGTCGGATAGCAGCCGGGATTGGTGACCCGGCGCGCGTTCGCAATGTTCTCAGCCTGACCCGGCGCCATCTCAGGAAACCCGTAAGTCCAGTCCGGCTGTGTACGGTGCGCGGAGCTTGCGTCGATGACGCGAACCGCAGGATTGACAATCGTGGCCACAGCCTCGCGCGCGGCGGCATCCGGCAAGCAGAGGATGGCAATGTCGCAGGCGTTGATGGCTTCCGCGCGACGCTGCAGATCCTTGCGCTCCGTGGCAGCAAGCGTGATCAGTCTGATATCGGTCCGGTTACGCAGCCGTTCGTGGATGAGCAACCCGGTGGTGCCTTGGTCGCCGTCGATGAAAACAATGGGAGAGCTCATGGGTGAAATACTCCGCTGACTTTGGGTTGGAGGCAGTAGAACGAAGAGCGAGCCCCTATATTCCGTGTATAGCTACAATAGAGAAAGTTGAATTTCATAACACAGACATTCAATTTTTCTGAATCAGGACGCCGACATGCGAGAGATCAGCCTGGACCGCTTGCGCACTCTGGTTGCCATTGCAGAGCGCGGCTCGTTTGCCGATGCGGCGCGAGCGTTGCATCTGGCGCCGCCAACGGTCAGCCTCCATATCGCCGAACTCGAAGCCCGCATTGGCGCTCCACTCCTGTCGCGCAAGCGCGGACAAGTCAGGCCGTCGGCAATAGGGGAGGTGCTGGTGGAGCGCGCACGCCGGCTGCTGGCCGATGCGGAGCGGGCGCTGGACGATATTCAACGCCAGGTGCAGGGGCTGGAAGGGCGGGTGCGGCTCGGTGCGTCGACGGGGGCGATCGCGCACCTGTTGCCGCAAGCGCTCGAAGGGCTGCGCCAGCACCATCCCGCGATCGACATACAGGTGGCGGTGCTGACTTCACATGAAACGTTGTCCCGACTGGCGGATGGGACGCTGGACGTTGGGCTGGTTGCACTGCCGCAGCCGCCGGTAGCCGGGCTCGTGATCAAGCCTTGGCGCCGCGACCCCGTGATGGCTTTCTTGCCGGCGCATTGGGAGTGCCCAGCACGCGTCACGCCTGAATGGCTCGCCGCCCAACCTCTCATTCTCAATGACGCGACCACGCGACTTTCACGTCTGACTACGGAGTGGTTCGCGACTGCGGGGTATCATCCCGCGCCCCGCATTCAGCTCAACTACAACGACGCGATCAAGAGTCTGGTGGCGGCCGGCTACGGCGCCTCGCTACTACCCCTTGAGGAGACGGCGCCATCGCCCGACAAGCGCATCGTCATGCGTCCGCTGCGCCCGGCGTTGTGGCGTCGGCTCGGTATTGCACATCGTGCGGGGTACGTGGAGCGTTCCACGCAGCATGTGCTTGATATGTTGCGGGATCTGCGCTTGGCGTAGACGTTGCCAAAAAAGAAAAAGCCGGCCGGGGGCATTGCGTGCCCTCGGCCGGCCAGTCATCCACCCATCAGCACTTCAACGATGTCGATTGCGCTTCGGCATGTTTGTGCAATGCAGGAGGCTTGGCATTGCCACCGTTGGCCTCGAGGAACTTGCAGGCGTTGATGATATCGGTGGCAAGCAGTTGCGCCACATTGTGGTTCACATGCGGACGTACCACCACGCGCAGGCTCGTGACCGATTCGGCGTTGGGCGGCATCGTGTACGCGGACAGCACCCAGCCTTTCTCGCGGACCTTGTTGGAGACATCGAACTCGTTGAAGTTCTTGTACTTCTTGTTCAGCGTCACTGCCACCACCGGAATGCGCTGCGTGGTGTTCATGATCTCGAAGTACCCGCTATCGACGAGCTGCTGGCGCAGGAAGATCGCGTTGTCCAGTGTGTGCTGCATCACGCGTTTGTAGCCGTCGAACCCAAGCCGCAGGAACTGGTAGTACTGCACGGCCACCTGGAATGCGTTGCGGCTGAAGTTGAGGGTGGCCGTGGGCATTTCGCCGCCCAGGTAGTTCACGTAGAACACCAGTTCCTCGTTGAAGATCTTGCGTTCGCGGAACACCACCCAGCCGAGGCCCGGAGGCGTCAGCCCGTACTTGTGGCCCGAGGCGTTGATCGACTGCACGCGCGGCAGGCGGAAGTCCCACTTGTAGTCGGGGTAGAGGAACGGGTTGACGAAGCCGCCGGAGGCGCCGTCGATATGCATGGGGACCGAGATGCCCGTGCGCTTCTCGTAGTCATCGAGCCAGTCATGAATGCCCTGGATGTCGTCATCCTCGCCCGTGAAGGTCTGCCCGGCGATGGCTACGACGCAGATCGTGTTCTCGTCGACGTACTTGTCCAGGTCTTCGGCGGTCAGGCAGTAGTTGCCCGGCTTCAGCGGCACGATGCGCGGCTCGACATCGAAGTAGCGCAGGAACTTCTTCCACACGATCTGCACGTTGCCGCCCGTCACCATGTTCGGGCGGGTGGCATCCTTGCCTTCGGCCTGGCGGCGCTGGCGCCAGTTCCACTTGTGTGCCAGGCCTCCGAGCATGCAGGCTTCGGATGAGCCTACCGTACACGTGCCGTACGGCTCCACGCCCTTCGGACCGTTCCACAACTCATGCAGCCAGCGCACCATGCGGCCTTCCATGGCGAAGAGCCGCGGATACATGTCGTGGTCGATATAGTTCTTGAAGATATTGCGCGCGGCAACTTCCCGGGCTTCCGGTTCCGCGAACGTGGTGACGAACGACGACATGTTGAGCATGGGGTTGGTGTCGGTCCATTCGTCACTGATCACGATCGCGGCCGCTGCATTCGCCGAGATGCCTTCACGCGGGAAGACGTTTTCAGGCACCTCGTAGTTGAACTGGTCGTACGGTGTGACCTTGTGCTCTTGCATGTCGCTCATGGATACCCCTCGTAACGTTGACATGGCGAGAACCGGCGACCCGATACCCGGTCACGGCGCGAAGGCACCGAACAGGAAGACGAACGGGTGCGGAAAGCGCGGGAGGGAAGGGCAGGCGCCGGCTGCGGCGCCGCGTTCCGTGGACGTACCCCGGGCACGCGGCTCGACACGAGTATAGAAGCGAAGCCCCTCAGAAATCATTGTGCTTTAGGCCAATACGGACGCACAAAATCACTCTCGCGTGATGAGGCCCGCGGTGATGGGAAAGCTATACTCGACTCCGCTGTCAGTCAGGTACCCGGTGTGCGTAATTCGACTGCCTGACATGCCCGAATCTGCCGTAGTACCGAGGTGTGTTTTCGAGGAGAAACTGGGATGACAAAGAGCGAACCGCGAGAGAGCGATTCGGCTTCCCGATTGATCGACGGGAGGATCCAGGAGCTGGGTGACTGGCGCGGCGCGATGTTGGCGCGGCTACGCGCGGTGGTGAAGGCCGCCGATCCCGAAGTGATCGAGGAATGGAAATGGCGGGGCGTGCCGGTGTGGTCGCACGCCGGCATTCTCTGCACGGGCGAGACCTACAAGAGCGTCGTGAAAATGACCTTTGCCAAGGGGGCGTCGCTGGAAGACCCGGCGGGGCTTTTCAATGCCAGTCTCGAAGGCAACACGCGGCGTGCGATCGACTTTCATGAAGGCGAGGAGATCGACGAGCCTTCGCTGAAAGCGCTTATCCAGGCTGCCGTTGCGCTCAACCAGTCGAAATCCCGCAAGTAGTCACTGCGTTATGGCAGCAGGTGTCGCCCGAAGAACGCGACGATCTTGCGATGGACTTCAGCAACCTCGGCGCGATCGAAGCCGGGGGGATCGTTGAGCAGTTCGCCCAGGAGTCCGGTCAGACCCGGCGGGTGCGGCGACAGCAATGCGCCGTGTCCGCCCGTGGGCATGTCGGCGACATGCTCGCAGGTCTGGCAGACCGCCAGTACCCGGTCCGCGTGGAAGCGCGGAATCAGCCAGCGGTCCTGTTCGGCCGTGACCAGGCCAAGGGGTACGGCTGGCCGGACCAGTGAATCCATGTCGAAGTCCGCGGCGGCGGGCACGCCGGCCACCACTGCCGCGATGCGTGGATCGAAGGTGGCGCGTGGGGTGTCGTCGTCAAAACGGTGGTGAATCACGCGCAGGGCCACCCATTCCTTCACGCCGTCCAGTGGGCCGCCCGTCAGTCTTGTGGTCAACCCGACGCAGGTCTGGAAATCCTCTGCGATATGGGCATCGCAATGCTGCATGAACCGTGCCGGTGACCAGCGTCCTCCCGCCAGGCTTAGCGCGGTATGGCCGCCTGCGGATATCCCGAACATGCCGACCTTGTCCAGCCGAAGCATCGACGCGAATCGCGCGTCTCGGCCCATCGCGTCGATGGCGCGCGATACTTCTGCGGGCCGGATGGTCCAGCTGTCGGGGCCGGGGTCGCTGCTATCCAGATAGTTGTCCGCCTTGTGCAGCGGCATGGCAACGATGTATCCCGCGTCGACCAGGTTTCGCGCGAGGTCGGCATGGACCCACGGCGCGCCACCCGAACCGTGCGAGATCACAATCAGCCTGCCGTTGCCCGCCACCGGGTGGCCTTCCACCGCGACATCGAGCAGGAATCGCCCACGCTTTACCGGGTGGCTCGCATCGTTCGATGGGTAATAGACGGTCACCGGGCCGTCATCCCCGCTGGCCGGCAATTCGGTCAGCCCCATCGAGGCACGGGCAATCCCGCACAGCAATGCCAGCAGCAGGCCGGCCCAGCGAAACCTATGCATGCGAATCCTCGTCGTTGGCGGGAGGCGCGATCCCGGTGCCGGAAGCATAGCCGCTGGCGTGGCTGGCGTCTTGCCGAAACTGAGGCCACAGGGCCCCTCGCCTCGGCAATCGCCAGCGGCCTGTCAGTCTTGTCCGGCCAGTACGTGCTTCTGGCTAGCCAGCTTGGCGCCCATGGCTGCGCCGAGCGCCTGCAGTCCCGACATCGGGCGCACCATCACTTCGAATTCCTCGATCTTGCCCGCCTGGTCGAAGCGCAGCATGTCAATGCCCTTGAGCGCCTTGCCGTCGACCTCGGCGCTGAATTCGAGCACCACACCCAGCCCGTCCGCCGTGGCGAACGTGCGGTGATAGGTGAAGTTCTTGAATACCGTGTTGACGGTTTTCAGGACCAGCTTGATCGCAGCACGGCCCGGGTAAGGTGTATGCGCGACCGGCGAGCGAAACACAATGCTGTCGGACAGCAGGGGATCGAGTTCCTCCATGGCGTTGCGTGCCAGAAGGTCATGCCAGGTTGCCAGCGTCTTTGCGGCTGCCGGGGAAAGTCCTGCTGCGGTCATGTCGTGTCTCCTCATGGTGGCGCCGTCTCCGGTTGGATACGGTCGTGTACTATGCAACTGGTTGCATAGTACACGACGGCGCAGTGTGGTGCCATGTCCGGTTTAGATGCTTCCATCGGTTATCGAGGGACGGTCAAGTCGCCCGAAAGTCGATGCAGGCTCACGGCTGCCTTGCTGTGGCGGCCCGTCGATTCCGGCTACAGTGCACGTTTCCCCACGTGAAATCCCGCCATGGAATGGTTGACTGACCCCTCGATCTGGATCGGACTGGTCACGCTGGTCGTGCTCGAGATCGTCCTCGGCATCGACAACCTCATCTTCGTGGCGATTCTCGCGGACAAGTTGCCGCCGAGCCAGCGCGACAAGGCGCGGGTGGTTGGCCTGTCGCTGGCGATGTTCATGCGGCTCGGCTTGCTGTCGGTGATGTCGTGGCTCATCACGCTCACCCGGCCGCTGTTCTCCATTGGGCCGCTTTCGATGTCGGCCCGGGACCTGATCCTGGCGGTGGGCGGCTTCTTCCTGTTGCTCAAGGCCACGCTCGAACTTCATGAGCGGCTGGAGGGCATGCCACATATGGAGGGGGGCAAGACCGAGTACGCCGGCTTCTGGGTGGTAGTGACCCAGATCGTGATTCTCGACGCGGTGTTCTCGCTGGACGCGGTGATCACTGCGGTGGGGGTGGCCGACCATCTCGGCGTGATGATGGCCGCCGTCGTGATCGCGGTCGGCGTCATGCTGATTGCCTCCAAGCCGCTGACCCGATTCGTGAACGCGCACCCGACGGTGGTGGTGCTGTGTCTCAGCTTCCTGCTGATGATCGGCATGAGCCTGGTGGCGGAAGGGCTCGGCTTCCATATTCCGAAGGGCTACCTCTATTCGGCGATCGGATTCTCGGTGCTGATCGAGGCATTCAACCAGGTCGCGCAGCGCAACTTTCTACGTCATATGGCGCGGGTGCCGATGCGGCAGAGAACAGCCGATGCCGTATTGCGCCTGCTGGGCGACCGGCGCGCCAATGCGTCGGAGGCGCCAGAAGGCGGGGCCGTGAAGCGGGATGAACCGCTACCGTTCGCGCCGGAAGAGCGCAGCATGGTGAGTGGCGTGATGACACTGGCCGAACGATCCGTCCACTCCCTGATGACGCCGCGCGCCGATATCTCATATTTGAACGTGAACGCCGACGCCGGTACGCTGCGCAAGCAGATTCTTGATGACCCGCACAGCTTCTTGCCGGTATGCCGTGGCGAACTGGACAACGTGATTGGCGTCGTGCGCGGCAAGGATGCGCTCGGAGACCTGTTCGACAAGGGCGCCATCGACGAGGCTAAGAGCCTGCGTGAGCCAATCGTGGTCCACGAGTCGATCAATATCCTGCGTTTGATCGATACCCTGAAGGACTCGCATTCGCGCGGCCGCCTGGTGCTGGTGGCGGACGAGTATGGCGCGATCGTTGGTCTGGTGACACCGATCGACATCCTCGAAGCCATTGCGGGCGAGTTTCCCGACGAGGACGAGACCACCACGATCACAAAGATCGACGAAGGGCACTGGCTCATGGATGGCGCAGCGGATCTGCATGGTGTGGCGCAGGCGCTCGGCCTCGACCCCGCCTGGGTGAGTTCGGCGAAAGGCGCCGCTTCGCTTGGGGGCTTGCTGCTCGAGCACTTCGGCATGGTGCCGAAACCACGGATGACGCTCGATCTGGAGGGCTATCGCTTCACGGTCACGGCGGTGAGCGATCGCCGGATCGAGCGCGTCGACGTTCAGGCCCCGGGAAGGGCTACCGCCGATGCCGAGGGCACCCCGATTGACTCGGGTGCCTGAGCGCACCTGTCGGATACCGCCGCAGGCACGGTTGGCGCCCTGAGTTCAGCGTTGCCCCGCTGCTTTCGGTGGCGCGCAGCAGCGCGCGGCATCAATGACGCGATGCCTGCAGGCAGGCAGCCCCGGCGGGTTCTTGCAAAGCAGCGCGTTAGCCGGAAGCGCATAGATGAACTGTTTGTCGATCATGCAAAGCTCGGCCGCCGCGATATCGTTCAGCAGCATTGTGTCGATGGGCTCGATAACCGTGGAGTAGCCGCACGCCGCCATGGCACGCTTGACGCCTTCAGTATCGGTGCCGGGGCGGCTCCAGTACGTATATGCGGGTGGGCGGGGCGGGCGGCGCTTGAGCAGCGCGGGGTCGAAGTCGGGGTCGGTACCGAAGGTCTTGCCACGCGGCACATTGGCGCAGGCCGGCAGATCTGGATTGTCCGTGCAGACGATGCGCCTGTCTTGATAGACGAACCCATTGTCGATCATGCAGAGCTGCGCGCGCGCATGGTCGTCGCTAGTCATCGTGGTGCCGTCGACATAGCCTGCGTGAACGAATCCGCAGCCGAGCATGGCGCTGCGCACGCCTGCCTCGTTCACCCCCGGCTTGGACCAAAGGGTATACAGGGGTGGCGACGGTTGGAACGGCCGGGTTGTGCAGGCCATCAGGGATAGCAGGGCGGTTGCCAGTGCGGCAGATCGAAGTAGATGCATCTGACAGGAATTGGCGTTGTTCTTTTGGCGTCGTTGACGTGTCGGCGTATTCGGGTCGTCATGGTATCAGCAGTGCTCGGCGGATCTCCAGGGAGCAGGGCGTCAGCAGGCGGGCGTGAAGCCGATCGGTTCAGGCATCGACAGCCAATATGCGGCGCGGCAGCGCCTTGCGTTGTGCGCGACTTGCACTACGCTTCAGGGGGCTCGCGCGAAGCGCAGCCATTCAGGCGATCCAATAACGTGACTTTCCAACACCGGCCACTCCCGCCCCGGAGAACAACATGCGAAGACTCCTTGCCGCCGTCGTGTTCATGCTTGCCATGGTCCAGCCGTTGCAAGCACAGGTGAAGCCATTTCCGCCAGGTTTCCGGCACCAGAATATCCAGACCGAGGGCGCGACGCTGTATGTGCGGGTGGGTGGCAGCGGGCCTGCGGTGGTCCTGCTGCACGGTTTTGGCGATACCGGGGACATGTGGGCGCCACTGGCCGCCGAACTGGCACGCACCCATACGGTGGTGGTGCCGGATCTGCGCGGAATGGGGCTGTCGTCGCATCCTGACGGCGGCTACGACAAGCGCACGCAGGCTGGGGATATCCGGTCGGTGCTGGCGCAACTGAACATCGACCAGGCAGACGTGGTTGGCCACGACATCGGCACGATGGTCGCCTATGCCTATGCGGCGCGCTATCCGGACAAGACGAAAAGGCTGATCGTCATGGACGCGCCGGTGCCGGGAATCCCGCCGTGGGAACAGATCGTCCGGATGCCAGCGCTCTGGCATTTCTCCTTCGGCGGCCCGGATGCGGAGCGGCTGGTAAAGGGCCGGGAACGCATCTACCTGGACAGGTTCTGGAACGAGTTCGCCGGAGATCCTTCGAAGATCGACGAAGCCACACGGGTTCACTATGCCCGGCTCTACGCCAAGCCGGGCGCGATGCATTCAGCGTTCGCGCAATTCCTCTCGATTCCGCAAGACGCCGAGGATAACCAGAAATCGCTGGCGACCAAGCTGACCATGCCGGTGCTGGCGATTGGCGGCGCGAAGTCTTTTGGCCAGAACGAAGCGATCGTCATGCGCAATGCCGCGACCAACGTGAAAGAACTGGTTATTCCGAATGCCGGGCATTGGCTGATGGAAGAACAACCACAGGCTACAGTCGGCGCGATCGTCGATTTCCTCGCGCAATAGCTTGGAGGGCCCCGGCTTCCTGACGGTCTGACGCCTGCATGCTATGTCTACCCTGCATTCAAAAAAAGTAGCGCGGGCTAGATTGAAATGGCGGTACGGGCGTGTCTTTTTCTGGGCTTCCCGTCGGGTGGTGGTGCCGGCCTGATGCAGCCGAATTGCAATAGAGGTGGGGCAGGTGAACGGCGGCGCGCTCCGCGTTCGAGTCAGGCGGCGGCAACGGCAGCTACCGACCGCGGATTCAACCGAGTAAATCGAACGACCCATCCCGGCCGTTCTCAGTCGACTGCTCCGCCGCCAGGCCCGGTGGTCTGCAACCTCGATACCTTCGAGTTCTGGTTCAACATCGTCACGCATTAACCGTCCGAACATCCAGGTCGTCGTCAGAAGCCCGCGACGACCTGGAAGTGCACGCGCTGGTGTCGTTGCAGGTCGGCGCGGTCATTGAAGCCGTAGCCGTAGGCCAGCCGTGCCGTCAGATACTTGCCGTAGTTCAGATCGAAGCCAAGGCCGGCGCTTGTCAGGCTGGTGAGGCCGCCGTCGGTGCCCGGCGGCGCGTATGCCTTCACCGCGCCATGATCGACGAACACGAACGCGCTGAGGCCCAGCGAGCGGCTGTCCGGCGCGGTGCTGCCATACAGCCGGCGGTGCAGTTCGGCCGTCAGCGTGTAACCGTTGTAGCCGCCCAGCGCGGCGCTGTCATAGCCGCGCACCGATCCGTCGCCGCCGATGAAGAACTGCTCGCTGCTGGGCAGCAACTGGTCGCGCGTCCATTGGAAACTGCCGCCCACCTGCAGCGAGAGTGCCGCCCCGAGGTCGTGCCAGTGGCGGGCATAGCCACGCACCAGCCGGAAATTCTGCCAGTCGGTGCTGGCATTGCGGCCTTCGCCGGTGGCAAAGCTCAGTTGCGCAAAGGTGAAGTTGCCGTCTGCGCCGGCGCGCATGTCGACGCCCACGGCGGTGGTGTTGGTCTGGTTGTGCGATAGCTCGATCGGATCAATGCGGCTGTCCGAATCCTGCCGCTTGTGCGAGACGGTCAGGTCGAGCTGCACCGCCTGCACGAACAGCAGCGGCTGGCGCAGGCCGAACAGGTTGGTGCGCGAGGTGCCCTCGATGCCCAGCGATGCGAACGGGCCATTCCTGATCTTGGTCTCGTCGTGGAAGTAGCCGTACGAAAGGCGCGTGCCCCAGGGCGTTACCGGTACGCTGTAGTTCACGGAGCCACCGCGATAGCCCTCGGCGGCTGCGCCACTCAGCGTGAGTTCGTCGCGCCATCCGAGCAGGCTGCGGTTGGTGTAGATGGCGCCGAAGCGCGTTTCACCGGTGTAGCGGCTGCCGCCGTTATCCGTGTAGGCGCGCACGCTCTGCCGCTCGGGCTCGGCGGCGACCAGCACGATGTCCGTGGCACCGGTGTCCTGACCTGGCTCCAGTTGGGCGCGCAACTGCATTTCATTGGTGCGATTGAAGCGCTGCAGGTCGGCCTCCAGCGTGGGCAGGTCCACCAACGCGCCGGGGGCCTGACCCGCGCGCCAGCGGATATAGCGGTCGGCGGTCGACGCATTGCCTTCAATGCGCACCGTGCCCACGCGGCCTTCTACCAGGCGGATGTGCACCACGCCCGTGGTGACCTCCTGCGGGGGGATCACCGCCATCGCCGTGGCGATGTTGCGCGCCTGATATTGCGCGTTGACGGCGGCCACCAGTTCGCGGAGTTCGGCCAGCGATACCTCACGACCCTCGTACGGGGCGGCCAGTTCGCGCAGCAGCGATTCGGGCAGGATGGCCGACGGCGTGAACACGATCTGCCTGACCTGGAAGCGGATACTGGCGTCCTGGGCCGACACATCGGGCACCGGCTTCTGGTCGATCAGCTTGTCTGGCGCCGGTACATCGGGCTCGGAGCGTCGGCGAATGCGCTGCTCGTTCTCGATGGCCTGCCGCTGGATCACGGCCGGGTCGGCAGCCGGTGGTATGGCCACGGGTGGCACCTGTGCATTGGCCTGTTGCGAGGGCAGCCCACCGAGCGCGGCGGCCAGCGTCACCGACGCCAGCCTGAAGGTCGGCGCGATGGGGCGCGACAGGGTCCTGTTGAACATGCTTGAAAGGTAAGGGATGCGGGACGTGGGCATGCGCGTCATTCGGCCAGGCATTTGGTGTCATCGGGGGGGCAGGGCGCCAGCAGCATGCGGTCGATCGTCCAGCTTCCGGATGCCGACACCGGGGCGCCGGGCGATGCCGCGCGGGAGGTCCACGATGCCGAGGACAGGTCGCCCAGGCCAACCGGGATGCCGGTCATGGCGATCAGTTGCCCCGGCTGGGCCGCCGCCGG
>NZ_ANKP01000052.1:0-26890 GCF_000319775.1 Cupriavidus sp. HMR-1 | reverse complement strand
CGGCTCCGGTGTCGCGCCGACCGCTCCCGTGGCCAGGGCCAGCGCGGCTGCCGCCGATAGCGCGCCACTGTACGCGTCGGCCGACGCATTGCGCGCCAGCAGTAACTGGTTCTGGGCCAGATTGGCATCCGTGACTGTGCCGACGCCCTTGCGGTAGGCCGCGAACGCGGCGTCGTACGTGATCTGGGCGGCGTCGGCCAGGGCCTTGGCGGCTTCGTATGCCGCAAGGCTGGTTTCGAGCGCGCTCTGACTGACCACGACCTGCCGCACCGACTCTTCCTTGGCCCGCGTGAGTTTGGTCGACGCGCTGTCGGCGTCGTTACGCGCCTGGGTCAGCACCGCCGATCGCAGCCCGCCGTCGTAGATCGGCACGGTAATGCCGAGGAACACGCTGGCGCCATAGCGGTAGCCGTTCAGGTTCACGGTCGGTGCCTGCTGGGCCACCGAGGGGATCGCCGTGATCGAAGACCCGCCCGACGCATACGACGTGAACGCCGACATGAACACCTTGGGCAGGAATTCGGCTTCGGCCGCCTTGACCTTGGCCTGGCTGGCCCGCTCGATTGCGTAGGCGCCCAGCACGTCGGGTCGCCGCGCGATGACTGATTCCACGATCTGCTCGACGGAGCTATGCAGGGCCGGCGACAACGGACGGACTGGCATCTCGGCGATGCGCGGCTTCGACAATGGCGAGATGCCGATCGCGGTGACCAGCGCCAGGTAGGCATCGGTCTCCGCGCCCCGCGCCTGCACCATCGCCAGGTTGGTCTGCGCGCGGTTCTGTGTGGCCTGGGCAACTTCCACCACGGTGCCGATACCGCGCTGAAAGCGGGACTTGGCGGCTGCCAGCACGGCATCCGCGTTTTCCATGGCCTGCTGCACGGTGCCCGCGCGGGTGCGCGCTGCCTGATAGCGATAGAACGCCACGCTGACATCGTGGATGATGCGTTGGTGCGCGGCCGTAAAAGCGATGTTTGCCGCGAGCGAAGTCTGTTCGGCGGCTTCGACAATGCCCGCGCGCTCGCCGAAATCGAACAGCAGCCATTGCAGTGACAGCACGCCCACGCCGCCATGGCCCGACGAATTCGTGCCGACCGATCCGAGCGCGCCCGATACCGAACCGTGCCCGTTCTGGTAGCCGCCCAGCGCGGAAGCGGAGATCTGCGGCAGATAGCTACTCTTCGCGACCCCCGCAGCCAGCGCGGCGTTGCGTGCATCGTTCCAGGCCACGCGCGTGATCGGATTCGCCGATTCGGCCATGTCGATCAGCTCGGGCAACGTGTAGGGATGCGCTGGATCGAGCGCCGCCGGCGGTGTGATCGACGCCAGCGCGGAATTGGCGGGCAGCCGGTAGTCGGCCGGCTTGCTGGTGTTGGCCGTTGCGGAAGGCTTGCCCGGCACGAGCTCTCCGGATGCCGTGGTCGTTGGCTGCCAGGGACGATCGGGCTGCTCCGGTGCAAGGTCGAGCGACGCCGTCGCGCAACCGGCAAGGCTGGCGCCGAGCAGCATCAGCGGGAAAATCGGCAATCCTGTTCTAGGCATGCAACGGTGATCCGGTGGCGGCGGCCGGCGGATCGTCCTGGCGCGGAGCGGCGAGATGCCGGTCCACCAGGGCGAGCAGCGCGTCGCGCGGGGAATGCTGCGGAGAAAGCGGGGCCGCGCTTGTTACTGGCGCGTGACCATCCATGCGAACGGCCTGCAGACGTCGATCGACCTCCGGATCGCCCGGAAACCGCTCCGCCAGCAGAAAAAGCGGACCGGCTACGGCGTCCAGCGTTGCCAGATGGCGCTGGCGGGCCTCGATCCAGTCGGTGCCGGGTCCGACCAATGCCGGCTCATATCTGGCCAGGATCAGGTCCTGCGTGATCGCGCCATGCAGCGCCAACGCGGCGGCGGCGTTTTGCCGTTGTGCCTCGCGCCGGGGCGTGGCAATCAGTTGCCGCCATTGCCGCACCATGTCATGGAGCGCGGCTTCGATCCGCCCTGAAATGCTGACCGGCCAGATGCGCGTGAAGACCAGGAATGTCACCAGATTGCCGATCACGATGCCGATGGTCCGGTCCCGCGCAATCGTCAGGTCGTAGCCAGGCCCGGCTCCCTGAATCACGCAGAGGTAGAACGCGAACGCGATCTGGAAGCCCGCATAGGAGATACGGGGCGACCCCTGCGCGACCCAGGCGGCCACCCATGTGCCCGCGAAGACCAGCATCAGGAGCCCACCGACGGAGTCGATCGACGGTACGACATAGACCAGCGCGGCAGTGCCAATCAGCGCGCCGATCAGGCAGCCCGCCAGCCGCAGCGAAAGCTTTTCGACCGTTTCGGCCGCGGTCGACAGCGATACCAGATAGACCGTGATGAAGCAGGTATGGATGCCGGGCCAGTTCAGTTGCTGGTAGAGCACGTAGCAGAACATTGCCGCGCCGGTGGTCTTGAGCGCGTAGCGGATGTGCTCGGGATTCGTGAAGGCATCCGCGCTGAGGAATCCGCCTTTTTTCTCTTCCGTTGCGTTGGGGGCCGCAGCGAGGGCCGCGTTGGCCTGTGCGCTCGGCGCGTCCGCATCGGCGAAGCCGACGATGGCGTCACGCAGTTCCACGGCGATGGCCTGCTGCACTGGCGCGAGCGATTCGAGCGCGGGAAGCGCCAGCGTGATCTCCGCCGGGTAGCCGCCCGCCTGGAGCATCGCCGCCATCTGATCGAGCGTGTCTGCGATCGGGGCGCGGAAGGCGGCCGGCAAGCGGGCGTTCGGCTGCCGGAGCGCCATGTCGGCAGCAATCAGAATGGCCGTGGTCGACGCGGCGGCCCGTCGCAGCGCCGCAAGGTCTTCGGCGCGGGACAGGCCCTCGATCTTCGCCAGCTTCAGCCACATGCCGACGGGTTGCGTGCCGTCGCGCAGCAGCGGGACGAGCATGGCTGGGGCGGCGTCCTCCTGTCGCAGGCTGGCAGCAGCCATGCGCAGGCAATGGGCGAGGCGGTCGCCCGCCAGCCGGCGTGGTGAAGGTCCCATCACCAGATTGACCGCCACATTGACGCCAATCGGGATCGCTACCATCAGCCACGCGTAGAGCAGGGCGCGCGTGGCGGCTTCTCCGCCCGGGACCAGTCCGAGTTCATCGAGCCCGAAGCCGATGATCATTGCCACGATGGCGCCAATCGGCCGAAGCTTGCTGGCCGACGTGAGAAACAGCAGCGCGGCCGACAGGACGGCCATGAAGGCCAGCCGCCGCAGCGAATCGTCGACACTGAAGTTGGCCAGCACGATCACCAGGCCAATGATCAGGCTGACCAGCACCAACGCTGCCACACTCATCACGATGCTGACGGTGCGATCTTCCCGGTTGATGAAGAAGATGACGTAGGCAGAGATAGCGGCTTCCGGCGTGCCGTAGATGGCGGTGACGAGCACCGTCAGCACGCTCGCCACGGTGATGCGAGTGGTGGCCGACGCCCGGCCGGGCGTCGGCGCGAGCAGGGCGCCGATGTCGCCCAGGCCGAGGCGCAGCTTGTCAGCGGCAGGCTGCGCCATGCCGGATCTCGACGTTTGCGCTGGCGCCAGCGCGGGCCAACGTCTCGGGCGGGTCTTCGAGCCGGATGCGAACCGGGAAACGCTTGGCAACACGTACCCAGTTCACTGAGGCCTGCACGTAGGGCAGCGAGCGCGGCAGGTTGAGCCGTTCTGTATCGGTGATGCCCGCGCCGATGCCGGTCACGGTGCCGCGTATCGCCTTGCCCCGGTCGATCATCGAATAGACCGTGGCGCAGTCGCCGATGTGAATATCGGCCAGCGAGGTCTCCCGGAAGTTCGCCACGGCAAACCATTCGCCGGTATGAACGAGCAGGAACAGCGACTGGTTCGGAATCACGACTTCACCGGCCAGCACGGAGAGCCCGGTGACGCGGCCTTCCTGCGGGGCATGGACCACGGTGTCCTGCAACGCGCGCTGGGCGATTGCCAGCGCGGCTTCCCGGGCGTGGACCGCGGCGATGGCGTCGTCGTCGTTGCCGATGGCTTGCGTGGTTGCCGAGTGCTGGACGTTCGCCTGCTTGAGCGAGACCGCCGCGTCATGCTGCGCCACCTGGGCCTGGTCGAGCTGCTGCTTTGGCACGTAGCCATCGGCGGCTAGCGGGCGCAGGCGTTCCACCGTGCGTGCCGTCAAGGCGTAGTTCTGCTCCGCGCGCGTGGTCTGCTCGGAGGCGATCGACGCGGCCGCGCGTTCGCTGACGATCGTGCGCCGCCGCGTGCCGAGGCCCGCCTGCGCGAGTTCGAGATCTGCCCGCGCCTGGTCCACCGCCAGCTTGTAAGGCACAGGGTCGATTTCGAATAGCACGTCGCCCTTGGCGACGTGCTGGTTCTCGGTGACGGCGATGCGGGCGATGCGTCCGCCTACCGGCGAGGCCACATGAACGACATCGGCGTCGAGCGTGGCATCGTCCGACGACGGATGGTGCACGGTCCGCTCATAGGCATAGACGGAAAGCAGCACGGCCACCAGCACGATTGCCAGGGTAATGACCCGGCCGCGTAGCGGCCCCTTTTGAACGCCGGCCATTTTCATAGAAGATGCCCCGTACCGATCAGCCAGACGATCTCGGCGATGATCAGGCCAATTGCTGTATTGACAATTAATTGAGAGCGAACGGTTTCCGCCCAACCGGTTTTCACGAACACGCGGTAGGAAACCACGGCGCCGAAAATACCGATGACGGCGCTTAACAGCCACAATGGAAAATAAGCGCCAAACAGGCCGACCGAAGGCGCTCCGGCGCATCCTTCAAGTAGACAAGTCAACGTGCCGATAATGGCCATGCGAGCCCGAAGTCCAAGCCGGGCAACGGTTTTCGGGGAAAAGGCACCGGGCATCCGCATCACTCGGGAAGCCGATGGGCTGATGGATCAGCAAATTCAGGAAACTGGCGAGCGGAATACCGGGGACCGGTCGTAGACGTGGACAGTTCAGAGGTCATGGATAGCGTCGCTCACATGCATGAAACCGAGACAAAATCGGCTCAGGCAATATAACAGCGCACATTGACGCTTGTCCAAAGGTGATTGATTGGTAATTCGCACAAGGCACTCGAACGCTTGCAACAGATACGGCGGTAGAGTAAGGGCCAACAGGCACGACCAGGGAAGAATCAAGGGCAGACTGCAATGCGAAGGGAAATTCTGGCAAATGAGATCGAGCTGGGACAGCCACTGAAGTCGGCATTGGTCGATGAACTGGGCTTTCCCGTGGCGGATGAGGGAACCGTCTTCCAGACCGGGGACGAGGTTGCGCTCGTGCTGCAGGCGGGACGTTGTTTCTGGGCGGACGACATGGCGCCGCTCAGGCCGGACGAGCCATCGCCCCCATGGGCCGGCGGTTATGGGCTGCTGGTCGGCACGCTGCTGCACGTCAAGCGACCTGGCGATCTGGAACGCGCCTGGGTGAGCCGCTTGATCGGTTTCAACGATGACGCCGTGTTCGTGGCGTGGCCCGGCCTGGCCGGCACGTCTGCGGAGCCCTGCGACGGCGATCTGGTGCTGGTCCGTGGTTTCACGGGCACCAGCATCCACAGCTTTTCGGCACGTGTCCGGGCGACTTCGCGCACGCCGTTCCCTTATTGGATGCTGACGGACATCAGCCATGTCGATGCCCGTGAAATGCGTGGCAGCATCCGTGTGCCGGTCCGGCTGGTGGGACGAATGTCCCGTGTGGATGGTGCCGACGCCCCTCAGACCGTGCTGATCACGGACCTGAGTACCGGCGGCGTGTCGGTTTCCACGGCCAACGACGCGCTGACCGCGCCGGGCTTGCAGGTGCGGCTGGCGTTCACGCTGCGCACCGGCGGGATCAAGTCGGCCTTCTCATTGGAGGGCTGGACGCGGCAGGACCCGAATGCTGGCGCCGCCGCGCCGTACCACAGCGTCGGCGTGGCGTTTGACGGCTATGGCGAACGCGAGGCGCTGCTGCTGCGCTCCTTTGTCCACGAACAGTTGCTGGAAAGCGCGACCATGCGCCCGGCAAAGCTGGCGAAGGACTAGCCGCCGACGGGTCCGGCGGCGGCGACCGGATCGGGGCTCAGGCAGTCAGGCTGTCAGGTACGTCTGCGCCAGCCGTACCCAGCAGGCGGCGCCAAGCGGCAGCACCTGATCGTTGAAGTCGTAGCCGG
This sequence comes from Cupriavidus sp. HMR-1, assembly GCF_000319775.1. Lineage (NCBI taxonomy): Bacteria > Pseudomonadati > Pseudomonadota > Betaproteobacteria > Burkholderiales > Burkholderiaceae > Cupriavidus > Cupriavidus sp. HMR-1. The sequence goes on along the minus strand of NZ_ANKP01000052.1, from coordinate 20,737 downwards.
GGTTATGCACCATGCAGCCGCCGAATTCGCCTTCGCCGTTGCCGAGGATCAGGTAGCAGCCCGGGACTTCATTGAGCATCCAGGCGAAATCCTCGCTGCCGTTGAGCCCCTTCGGGGCTTGCGTGACGACGTTCTCCGCCCCCACGAGATCGGTGCAGATCCGCTGCGCCAGACGGGTTTCGGCTTCGGTATTGACCATGGGCGGGGTGAGCTGGCGGTAGTCGATGTGTGCCTCGACGCCGTGGGCCTGCGCGGTCAGGCTGACGATCTCGCGGATGCGCTGCTCCACCATCGCCCGGGTTTCCGCGCGCGCCGCGCGCACGTTGACGCCAAGGGTTACCGATTCGGGGATCACGTTGTGCGTGGCGCCGCCACGAATGAAACCGATCGACACGACGGCGGTGTCGTCTGGCGCCACATTGCGGGCTACCACGGTTTGCAGCGCCGTCACGATCGCGGCGGATGCGGCAATCGGATCACGCGCGCGGTGCGGCATCGCCCCATGCCCGCCCACACCCTTGATGGTGATGTCGGCCACGTCGGAAGACAGGCTGACCGGCCCTGGCAACACACGGAAACTGCCCGCCGGCACGCCCGGCATATTGTGGAGCGCGAAAACCGCATCGCAGGGGAAGCGCTCGAAGAGCCCGTCTTCGATCATCGCGCGCGCGCCGCAGAGGTTCTCTTCGTCAGGCTGGAAAATCAGGTTGAGCGTGCCGTCGAAGCTGCGGCTGTCGGCCAGCGCCTTCGCCGCGGCCAGCAGGATGGCGGTATGGCCGTCGTGCCCGCAGGCGTGCATCTTGCCGTGGTTGCGGCTGGCATAGGGCAGGCCGGTGGCTTCGACGATGGGCAGCGCGTCCATGTCGGCGCGAATGCCCAGCCGGCGCGTGCCGTTGCCCAGTTTCAACTGGCCTACCACTCCGCTCTTGCCGATACCCGTGTGGACGTCATAGCCCCAGCTCTGCAGCAGGTGCGTCACCAGCGTACTGGTGGCGCCGACTTCGAATCCGAGTTCGGGCTGGGCGTGAATCTGACGACGGATGTTGACGAAGGTCTCGGCGTCGATGTCGACCGGAGGCAGCAGATGGGGCAGCAGTTGAAAGGGCTGGAGCGTGGGTGCTTTAGTCATGTCAGGGTTCCTTGCGGGGAAAGGGGGCAATCGGGTGCAGGCGGGGCTAGCGGGTGCTGGCGGATGCTGGCGGGTCAGTGGGTTTCGCGCACTTCGCGCAGGGTCAGCACGGTCAGCAATGTCACGGCGCTGCAGGCCATCATGTAGAACGCTGGGGACAGCGGATTGCCGGTGCGGGCCAGCAGCCAGGTGACGACGAACTGGCATGAGCCGCCGAACACCGTGACGCCGATGGCGTAGATCACCGACAGGCCGCTGGCCCGTACCTTGATCGGCAGCATCTCCATCATCATGAGCAGCAGTGGCGTCGTTCCCAGATACAGGCTCGCGGTCAGCAGCGCGGAGAGCGACAGCACCAGCGGCACGCTGGGGTAGTGCGTCATCAGCCAGAAGGCCGGATAAAGGGCCACCACGGTGAACAGGATGGCGGCGACCACCAGCGGCTTGCGGCGCTGGAGGCGGTCGGCCAGCCAGCCGGAGCAGAGCGATGCGGCAAAGCTGGTCAGACCCGTGACGCAGCCGGCCAGCAGCGATAGCGAGGCCGGGAGATGCAGTTCCCGGATCATGTAGGTCGGCATGAAATAGATCACCAGATACGTGCCGACGGTGCCGCCGATGATGGTGAGGACGCCTTTGGCCACCAGGGTGCCGTGCTCGCGGAACAGCGTGCCGAGCGGGCTTGGCGCATGGGTCTCGGCCGTGTGCGTTTCGTCCAGATGCGATCGGATGTAAAAGCCTACGGGCGCAATCAGCAAGCCCAGGAAGAACGGCACGCGCCATCCCCAGCTCTGCAGCGCTTCCGGCGACAGGCTGCCGTACAGCACCGCCGCCGTCAGCGCGCCGCACAGGGCGGCGATGCCCTGGCTGCCAAGCTGCCAGCTCACACGAAATCCACGCCCGCGGATACCGCCGGCCTCCATCAGCATGGCGGTGGAGGCACCGATCTCGCCGCCCAGCGAGAAGCCCTGAAGCAGACGCCCCGCCAGAATGATCAGCGGGCCAAGCAGGCCCGCCGTGGCGTACGTCGGGGCCACCGCCAGACAAAGCGTTCCAACCACCATCAGGCCGATGGTCAGCGTCATGGCAGCCTTGCGTCCGTGGCGGTCGGCATAGTTGCCGATCACGAAGCCGCCCAGAGGCCGCATCACAAAGCCGATACCGAACGTTGCCACGGCCAGCAGCAGCGAACCGTAGGCACTCTCGGAGGGGAAGAACAGCTTGCCGATCATGAGCGCGAAGAAGCTGTAGACGGTGAAGTCATACATTTCCAGCGCATTGCCGATGGAGCAGGCGGCGATCAACCGGGCCTGGCTGGTTCGTCGTGGCTCGGCGGCAGCCGGTGCGGGGGCAAGAGCCGGCTGCAGGGTGGCGTCATTCATCGGTGGTCTCCGAAGGTGGGGGACGGGCTTCTGTTCAGGAACCCTTGGCGATGAAGTATTCGGGGAAGTCGCGAACCTACAAAATCGCAAATATTCATCCCGATAACCAAATAGAATCACCGCCATAACCAGTGTTCACCGGCTATCGGGGAAAGCCCGGAAGTGCTGGCGCGAGAGACCGGACGCATGGTGCACCGCACAGGCGCGCGAAGCACCTGATGCGCACCTGATGCGGGCATGGTCCGGTCGGGGCGCCGCGGCGGGCGCGGAGAAGAGGGGGACCAGTCGAACGTGAAGCTACATCAACTGCGCATTCTGCTGGCCGTGGCGCAGCACGGCAGCATCCATGAGGCGTCACGCGGGCTGCATATTTCGCAGCCCGCGCTATCGAAGGCCATCGCTGAACTGGAGCGAGAACTTGGCGTCACGCTGCTGTCCCGCTCCGTGCGCGGTGTGAGCTTGACCGCGTACGGGATGGCGCTGGTCAAGCGCGCCACCGTGGTCGAACAGGAACTGCGTCACGCGCTGGAAGACATCGAATCCATACGTGGCCATGCGGAAGCCGAACTCAACATCGGGTTTACCGCCGTGGCCTCCAGTGGCCCGCTGCCTGATGCCATGGCGGCGTTGCGCAAGCGCTTTCCCAACGTCGCCTTGCGTGGCTTCGAGCAGCGCCCGCAGCAGATTCAGGAAGGGCTGCGGGAGGGGCGGCTTGATCTCGGGCTGATCTCCACCAATAGCGGGCCGGGAGCGGGCGGACTCCAGTGGGAGTCCTTGTTCTCGGTGCCGATGCGTCTGGCCGTGCGGCCGGGCCATCCACTGCGACGCGTCCGCCGGCTGCGTCCGCTGCTGGATGCCGACTGGCTGGTGCTGGACCCGCTCGATGACCCCGGCAGCCCGATATCGAGCCTGATGCGGTTGCACCGACTGGAAATACCGCGCCGGATCGTGCAGAGCGCATCCAATCTGCTGGGGCTGCAGCTGGCTACCAAGACCGACCTCATCAGCATGTGGTCAGATTTCGTTTTCCGGGGCACTGGCGGGCCGTTGCGCATGGACCCCGGTTCGCTGGAGGTGCTACCGATGGAGGACGAACTGCCGGACTTCAACGTCTACCTGGTCTATCGCTCGATGGACCTGATGACGCATGTCTGTGCCGAGTTCAGCAAGGAAATCAGGCACTTTGCCGAGGGCTATCTTCCTGGATGGGCGAGATAGGTTGCATGCCGCGCTGCCGGTACTCGCCGGGCGCGACGCCGGTCCATTTCTTGAATGCGCGGTGGAAGGTGCTCAGCTCGGAAAAGCCCAGCCTCAGCGCCACCTGTTGCAGCGACAGGCATGAGTGCTCGAGCATGCCGATCGCCGCGTCGCGGCGCAGGTTGTCCTTGATGTTCTGGTAACCGCGGCCTTCATCGCGCAAGCGACGGCTCAGGGTTTGCGGTGTCAGGCGCAGCATCTGCGCCATCTGCTCCAGCGACGGCAGCTCGTCATCCAGGTGGGAGCGCAGGTGCAGCCGGATGCGTTCCGCCAGGCAGCTATTGTCGCGATAACGCACCAGCAGCTTGTGTGGGGTCTCGAGCAGGAATTCGCGCAGGCCGGCGGGATCCTGCATCACCGGCAGCCGCAGCCAGGCAGCATCGAAGTGCAGGGCCGTGCAGGACTGCCCGTATCGGACCGTCGTATTGAAGATACGCTCGGTGTCCGTCAGCGCCTGGGGCGGGCCCGAACCCAGATCGACATGCGACAGGGGCACGCGCCGCGCCACCAGCCAGTTGATCAGGCCGTAAGCATGGAACGCGAAGGTCGACTTGGCGAAGATCTGGCACGGCGTGGCTGGCGCATGCCCGTGCAATATCAGTGAAGCCGTCTTGCCGTCGGGGCTGAGGTGCAGCCGTGGCGTGAATTCGTCGAGATGCAGCCGGTACTGGCGCAACCCGGCCTGGATGGCCTCTCCCAGGGTGGCGCTGTGGACCATCGCGCCGGCCGCATGGGCGAAGACGCCGGGAGGTACGGGGCGGCTAAGCAGGCCCCACAGTTCGTCGCGCGTGGTGCGGCGCAGCGTACGGATCAGCGCGGCGTACTGGTCCTGGGTCACGCGCGCGTTCGGCGATGCCAGCAGCGCCGGAGAGATCGCAGCACGCCGCAGCACGGCATCGATGTCGAATCCCAGTCGGCGCACCCCGAGCAGGATCTGGTCGACATGATGGATGGCGATGGTATGGCGGGCCGGCGCTGGCGTTGCCGTTGTCGCAAGCGGGGCGATGGTGGTGCCAGTAGTGCCAGTAGTGCCAGTAGTGCCAGTAGTGCCAGTAGTGCCAGTAGTGCCAGCCAATGCCGGACCCGGTACAGCGGTGCTGCGCTGCTTGCCCGGCACGGGGTGCCGGTGAGCGGGAGTGGCAACGATGTGCATGAGTCTCCTCGTCGTGTAGGGCAGCTCCGGAACCCTGCCGCGCGCAATGGCGGCATGCCGGGCTGATGCGGACCTTACCGCGCCCGGTTCGCGACACACAATCGGGATTTGCCAAAGCCTGCCTTCCGTCTGAACGATTCGGCCAATGATTTTGGGTTGTCTGGTCATTGTCCAGACCGTGCCGGATCACGCACTCTCTCACTATGCAGAAGTCCGGAGCCGGGCGGATCGCCGCCGGCAATGCCGGACTCGGCAGCGACCCGGGAAAACAGGACAACAAGAAAGGAGACAACCACATGCTGGCAAATCGCCGGAGTGCATTGCTGCGTCTTGGCACCGGAGCGCTGGCGCTGGCGGGTGCTGTTGCTGGCCTATCCGGCGCCGGTACCGCCATGGCCCAAGGGGCCTTCCCGTCGAAATCGGTGCGCCTTGTGGTGCCGTACCCGGCCGGCGGGGCTACCGACGTGCTGGCGCGGGCAATTGCCGATGGCCTCGGCAAGACCTGGAAGCGCCCGGTCGTGGTGGAAAACCGCCCCGGTGCCAGCGGCATGATCGGCGCCGAGGCCGTAGCCCGCGCGGAGCCGGACGGCTACACCGCGCTGCTGACCATCACCACGCTCGTGCAGGCACCGAGCCTCTACACCAAGGCGCCGTTTGACCCGGTCAAGGACTTCGCGCCGGTATCCGAGCTTGGCACCACCAACCTGGTGTTTGCCATCAACAGCAGTGCGGTGCCGGCCACCAGCCTGAAGGAATTCATCGCGCTGGTCCGCGCCAAGCCCAGGCACTACTCCTTCGGATCGTATGGCACGGGATCGAGCGGCCACCTCTATGGCGAGATATTCAACGAATCCGCCAACCTCGACATGATCCACGTCTCCTACAAGGGCGAGGCGCCCGAGTTGAACGACTTGCTCGGTGGCCAGGTGCCAGCTGCGGTGATCTCGGTGATGGGCGCCAAGCCCCACGCCACGTCCGGGCGTCTGCGTGCGCTTGCCGTGACCGGCGCGTCGCGCTCGCCCCAACTGCCCGATGTGCCGACCTTCAAGGAGAGCGGCGTTTCCGGGATGGATTCGCTGGGCTGGTTTGGCCTGTTGCTGCCCGCCGCCACGCCGCGGTCGATCGTCGAGAAGTTCTCGGCCGACGTCAACAAGGTGTTGGCAGACCCCGCCGTGCGTTCGCGCATGAACGACATGGGCGTGATCCTGACCGGCAGCACGCCCGATGCCTTTGCGCAGACCGTGCAGGCCGACTATGCCCGCTGGGGCAAAGTGATCCGTACCCACAACATTCGTCTTGATTGAGCCTTTGCCTGACATGAAGTCCGCCAGTACATCCCAGCCTTACCGTTCTCCCGCCTGGCCTGCCGGCCTGCCTGGCACGCTGCATGTGCCGCAGACCAGCCTGTTCCACAACCTGGAAGTGGCCGCGCGGCGTTATCCCGCCAAGACGGCGATCCAGTATTTCGGCACCGCGATCTCCTATGCGGAACTGCTGGATGACGTCGAACGGATGGCTGGCTATCTGCAGCAAAGCTGCGGCATTCAGCCCGGGGATAGGGTAGTGCTTTACAGCCAGAACGCCCCGCAGTTCATCGTGGCGTACTACGCCATCCTGCGTGCCGAGGCGGTGGTCGTGCCAGCCAATCCGATGTGGCTGGAAGCCGAACTGGAGCATGTGGTTACCGATAGCGGCGCGGTGGCCGCGTTCTGCGGCAGCGAACTGTATGAGCGCGTCGCGCCGCTGCATGGCAAGGCGCTGCGTCACGTGATCACGTACCACTACGCGGGGATGCTGCGCGACGATGGTGGCCTGCCGGTTCCGGCCTGGCTCCGCGAGCCTGCTCCCGCGCTGCGCGCGGCGCCAGGTGGCGCCATGCCAGTGGACTGGGACTCCGCGCGCAATGCCGGGCAGCGTCCGCGTGCGCACGAGGCCGGCTACGACACGCTCTGCATGCTGGCATACACGTCGGGCACCACGGGCAATCCCAAGGGCTGCATGCATACCCACGGCACCATGATGAGTTCCGCGGTGGGCTCGCAAGTCTGGCGCAGCAGTTCGCCGGAATCGGTGGTGTTGGCGGTGGCGCCGATGTTCCACCTGCTCGGCATGCAGAACTGCATGCATTCGCCGATCTACCTGGGTGCCACCGTGGTGCTGATGCCGCGCTGGGACCGCGCGCTTGCCGCCGATCTGATCGAGCGCTACCGCGTCTCGGCCTGGGGCGCGCCGCCGGCCATGCTGGTGGACTTCTTCGCGCAGCCCGATGTGGCCCGGCGTGACCTGTCCAGCCTGGCTTTTCTGGGGGGCGGTGGCGCGGCGATGCCCGACGCGGTGGCCAACATGTTGCAGGAGCGCTTCGGCCTGCCGTACGTCGAGGCCTATGGCATGACCGAGACCGCGTCGTTCCTGCTGTCCAACCCGCGCCAGAAGCCCAAGCGTGAATGCCTGGGCATCGCCACCTTCGGCGTGGATGCCCGCGTGGTGGACCCCGAATCGCTCGCCGAGCTGCCGCAGGGCGAGATCGGCGAGATCGTCGTCCACGGTGGTCAGGTGATGCAGGGCTACTGGAACAACCCGCAGGCCAATGCGGAATCCTTCATCGAAATCGCCGGCAAGCGCTTTCTACGCACCGGCGACCTCGGTTTCATGGATGAAGAGGGCTATTTCTTCATGCGCGACCGCCTCAAGCGCATGATCAACGCGTCTGGCTTCAAGGTCTGGCCGGCCGAGGTGGAAAACCTGCTCTACGGCCACCCGGCCATCCACGAGGCCTGCGTGATCGCCGCGCGCGATGAGCATCGCGGCGAAACGGTCAAGGCCGTGGTGGCGCTGCGCCCCGAATCGCGCGGCACGCCGGAGGCCGATGCGGAACGCATCATGGCTTGGTGCCGCGAGCGTCTGGCGGCCTACAAGGTGCCGCGCATCGTCGAGTTCGTGGACGCGCTGCCCAAATCGGCCACCGGCAAGATCCAGTGGCGCGCGCTGCAGGAAGACGCCATGCGGGCATAGGCGGCGGGGGCGGCCGGTGTTTCCGGCGTATCCAGCATATCCGACGTACCGAATCCAGTTCTTGAGAGAGACAGCTTCATGCAAACGAGCAGACGAACCTGGCTGGCGCAAGCCGGCACCCTGGCGGGCGCCGCCATGCTGGGCGGCGTTGGCCAGGCACTGGCCCAGCCCAGCTACCCGAACAAGCCGATCCGGCTGATCGTCCCGTATCCGGCCGGCGGGGGCACCGATACTGTGGGCCGCATGATCGGCCAGCGGCTGGCCGAAGCCTGGGGACAGCCCGTGGTCGTCGACAACAAGCCCGGCGCCAGCGGCATGCTGGGCAACGACACCGTGGCCAAGGCCGCGCCCGATGGCTACACGGTGCTGCTGGCCATCACCGCGCTGATCCAGTCGCCCAGCCTTTACAAGCGTATGCCGTATGACGTGAACAAGGATTTCACGCCGGTCTCGCTGATTGCCAAATCGTCCGACCTGTTTGTCGTGCCCAACCGCGTTCCGGCCAGCACGCTACGCGAGTTCGTCGCGCTGGCCAAGGCCGGCAAGCTCAGTTACGGTTCATACGGCAACGGGACTTCGTCGCATCTGCATGGCGAACTCCTACGGCAGCAGACCGGCGTCGAACTGACACATATTCCGTACAAGGGGGCTGCGCCCTTGCTCAACGATCTGCTTGGCGGCCAGGTGGATTCGGCTTTCGTCGATGTGACATCGGCGTATCCGTACCTGACCAGCGGCAAATTCAAGATCCTGGGCATTACCGGTACCCAGCGCTACAAGGCGATTCCGAACGTGCCGACGTTCGCGGAGCAGGGCTTGCCGGGATTTGAGCCTAGCGGATGGTTTGCGCTGTTCCTGCCCGCCAATGCGCCGAAAGACGTGACCAGCCGTATGGCCACCGAGGTGGCGCGGATCGTCAAGCTGCCTGAAATCAGCCAGAAGCTGGCGGGCATGGGTTTGCAGCCGGTCGGGTCGGCGCCGCAGGAACTGGCGGCGGTGGTCGCGGGTGATATGCCCAAGTGGGCCAAGATCGTGCAGGACGCCCATATCCAGCTCGACTGAACACCGTCGGATCAGGATCACACGCGGGTTATCGGACAGGTTCCGATGTTTGGAGGAGAGGCCCCAGCCCCTGCCCGCCAGTGGCCCGTGATGGCTTTTCCAGCAATCAGACGCAGAGGTCGTGCACGACCTCGCGTGCGAACGCCTCACATCCGCGCCGGAAAGCGGCGCGTTCTGGACGATCACGCGAACCCCCAGGGGTTTGCCAGTCGGCACGAAGTCGAGGGTCAGGGTCTTGCCCTGAGGCGTCTTTTCGCTGCCGATCAGGCGCGCGTAGGACATTGGCTTCACCACGCCAATGCGGTGCCGTGTCTAATCCTTGACGACCTAGTGCGTGCGATTCGGTGGCCAGTGCTGTTTCGCCTTGGCGCGGCATTTGTTTGGACACGTCCCAGGCATCTCTTATGCCGTATGCGACACATGTGGCGGTGTTTCTAGTAACGTTCTTTCTTCGTAAGTGAGAATAAGTTACATTTGCATCTGATGCGAATCCGAAATTCCTGAACCGCTGTGCAGCACGGCGGTGCCTGCCGCAGTGTCTATGTCCACCAGGTTGCCTCTTTTACTTGCCGTTTTTCCTGCCTATCGGGCTTGGGATCTTTATCCGCTCGGCCATAGCGGGGCGCCGTCAGTTGGCGGCGTATGTCCTGGAAGACCTGATGACACCCGCTGTGGTGAGATGAGGTAGTCGCGATGGATCCAGGTACCCGTTCGCAGGTCGATGTCCTTTACAGCCGGCATCACGCATGGCTGCAAGGCTGGCTGTTGCGGAAGATCGGCAATGCATGCGATGCGGCGGACATCGCCCAGGACGTATTCGTCAGGGTGCTTCACAGGAAAGTCGTCGAGATCCGCGAGCCGCGCACCTACCTGGGCACCATTGCCAATGGTCTGGTCATCGATTTCTGGCGGCGGCGGGAACTTGAGCAAGCATGGCTGGAGACGCTGGCTCAATTGCCGGAAGCGCATACGCCATCGCCCGAAAGCCGTCTGCACTTCCTGCAGACGTTGATCGAGATCGATCAGATGCTCGATACGCTGAAGCCGAACGCGCGCACGGCATTCCTGCTGGCGCAGCTTGACGGCCTGACTTGCCCGCAGATCGCGGAGCGCATTGGCATGTCGCTGGCGACCGTCGAGCGGTACATCAGCCAGGCGCTGCGCCGATGCTACGCGTTGCAGTTCGGCGCTTAGCAACCGGCACAAGCACAGGGCGCAAAGATGTCCAGTTCGCAAGCCGATTTGCCGTCAGAAGTCATTGATGCGGCCATTGATTGGGCCGTCCGCCTGCTGTTCAACGAACCCAGCGACGAGATGCGCCAGCGCTTTCTGGTCTGGGAGGGTGCGGATCCCCGGCACCGGCTGGCATGGCAACGCATCCAATCACTACGCGATGGATTCCCCCGTGTGCCGGCGAAGCTGGCTGTGGAGACGCTCCGCAACGCCGAGACCATTCGCGGCCGCCGCCAGGCGATCAAGTTGCTGGCTCTGGGTGGCGTATCCATGCTTGGGTTGTCCATGGCCTATCGCGAAACGCCATGGAGAAGCTGGGCCGCCGACGTGCGTACTGGCGTGGGCGAACAACGCAGGCTGGCGCTGGAAGATGGCACGGTCGTCGTGCTCAATACCGAGACCGCCCTTGATGTTCGCTTCGATGGCCAGCATCGAGACGTGTTGCTTCGGCGTGGCGAGATTCTGGTCACGACCGGGCACGACGGCGGCGCAGCGCGGCCATTCCGTGTGCAAACGCCGTTCGGCGCGATGCGCGCGCTCGGGACACGTTTCGCGGTGCGGCTCGAAGCGGATCGCGCGTGTGTCAGCGTGCAGCAGGGCGCGGTCGCGCTGCACGACGGCAAAGCGCAATCACAAGCCGTTGCCACGCCCGGCACGACCTGGACGATGACGCAGGAGGCAAGCGCATTGAGCGATGCCGCCGCGCTGTCGCCCGACAGCTGGGCCAACGGGCTGCTTTCCGGCAGCAACATGCGTCTGGCCGACGTGCTTGCGGAGCTTGCCCGCTATCGCCACGGACGCATCGATTGCGATCCCGCCGTCGCGGATCTGGTCATCTCGGGTGCGTACCGCATCGACGATACGGATCGCACGCTGCGTTTCCTGGAGAAGGCGCTGCCAATCCGGGTGTCGTACTTCACGCGCTACTGGGTTCGCGTCGGGCCCAGGGTGCATGCCTGAGACAGGGTGATGTGAAAAAAATCGAGGTGAATTGAGGGGATTGGGCGACCTGTCCGGCTTGGATTGTAGGAACCCTCTTCAATCCGCTCTGGACTTCGCAACCATGTCGTCACACCGATCCCGCCATCTGTCATCCCGCACCAGCACCCAGTCCGCATGCTTCCCTTCGCCCAAGCCACTTGCTGCCGCACTCCATCAGGCGATGCTCTGCCTTGCCGTCGGCTCGGGTGCCATGTCAATCAACGCCACCGCGCAGACTTCCACGGACAAGGCTCCGGAAACCACCCTTCCCGCAGTGACGGTGAGCGCCGTGGCCGCCAGTGATGCCACCGATCTCCCGGCAGCCTATGCAGGCGGGCAAACCGCGCGCGGCGGCCGCCTCGGGATGCTCGGCAACCGTGACAGCCTGGATACGCCGTTCTCCACCACCAGCTACACGGCCCAGCGCATCGAGGACCAACAGGCCGTGACCCTGGCTGATGTGCTCAACGCGGACCCTTCGGTTCGCTTCACCGGCCAGACTGGCGGCGTCACCGACTCGTTCATGATTCGCGGCTTCCCGATCAATGAAGGCAACCTGTCGGAAGTCGCGTTCGACGGCGTGTATGGCGTTTCGCCGAACTACCATCTCTTTCCTGAATACATGGAGCGCGTCGAGGTCCTCAAGGGGCCGGCCGCCATGCTCTACGGGATGTCGCCCAACAGCGGCGTGGGGGGCGTGGTGAACCTCGTTCCCAAGCGGGCGGGCGCCACGGACCTGACACGCTTCACACTCGACTATGCGTCGGACGCCCAAGTGGGCGGGGCCGTTGACTTGAGCCGTCGCTGGGGCGACGACAAGGAGTGGGGCGTTCGCTTCAATGGCTTGCACCGTCAGGGGCCCACGCCGCTGGACAACCAGAAGTCACGCAGCGAGGTGGCGGCCGTATCGCTGGACTATCACGGCGACCGTCTGCGGGCATCGCTGGACCTGATCGAGCAGTACCAGTGGATCGATGCGCCGACGCGCCCGTTCCTGGTGGCTCCTGGCATCGAAGTGCCGGCGGCACCCGATGGCCGGCGTAACGTCACCCAGCCTTGGGGATGGTGGAAGTCCAACGACGTCTCGACGCTGTTGCGCGTCGAATATGACGTGGCGGACAACGTCACTGTCTATGCCGATGCCGGCGGGACGCGGTCCGACGTGTCCCGCCTCTCGGACCAGACCCCGACAATCCTCAACGCGGCGGGCGACACTTCCGCCGCAGTGCAAAACTGGAGGTTTCAGATCAACCGGATGTCGTTCGATACCGGCGTGCGCGCGAAGTTCGACACCGGTCCGGTCAAGCATGCACTTGCATTGCAGGCCAATCTCTACTCGGATCGTATTGCCAACGCCAACGTCGCGGGAACGCCGGTCCGTTCGAATATCTACAACCCGGTGGTGAGCCCCGAGCAGTCGATCGCGCCACCGAGCTTTGTTCCCAAGGTGTCGGATTCCACGCTCTCCGGCGTAGCCCTGGTCGACACGGTCAGCACCATGGATGATCGCGTGGCCCTGACGCTCGGCTTGCGGTATCAACAGGTCGAGTCGAACAACTACAACACCGCAACTGGCGCAAAGTCGTCTTCGTATGACGAGAACGCCGTGACGCCGCTGGCCGGCATCGTCTTCAGGCCATGGCGCAACGTTTCCTTCTATGCGAACTATGTCGAGGGGCTGAGCAAGGGTGATATTGCGCCGGCCACTGCCTCGAATGCCGGGCAGGTATTCGCTCCCTACAAGACGAAGCAGCAGGAAGTCGGCGTCAAGGTCGATGCCGGATCGATCATGGCCACGCTGGCAGCCTTCCGCATGACCAAGCCGAGCGGCCAGTTGTTCGGCACGGTTTACGCCGTGGACAGCGAGCAACGAAATCAAGGGCTGGAACTGACTGTCTCTGGCGAAGTGGTGCGGCGGGTTCGGCTGCTGGGCGGCATTACCTGGCTGGACGGCAAGCTGACCAAGACCAATAGCGCTGCGACGCAGGGCAACCGGCCGGTGGGCGTACCGGACTTCATGGCCAATCTTGGCGCCGAATGGGACCTGCCGTGGCTGCAGGGCCTGACGTTGACTGGCGCGCTCAACTACACGGGCCGCACCTACGTCAACCAGGCCAACACGCAGTCGGTGCCGTCGTGGACCACCGTCGACGTTGGGGCTCGCTACCGGACGAAGGTGTCGGGCAAGACCACCACGTTCAGGGCCACGGTCATCAATGCCTTCGACAAGCATTACTGGTCGGGCGTGGCTTCCTACAGCACGATTTCGCAGGGCGCGCCGCGCACGTTCCTCGGCTCGGTGACGGTGGACTTCTGATGCAGGGTCCATGCAGATAGGCTGCCGCCAGATCCTGGTTGGGATCATTCTCGCGACGGCTATCATCCTGGATGCCCAGGACTGTCCGGCCGCTGGTTCCGTGCAAGAGGCGGCGGCCGAGGCTCGCACTTACTCGATACCACCCGGGCCGCTGGACGCGGTGCTCATACAGTTCGCCACGGCATCGAGGGTGGACCTGGCCTTCGATGCCGACGCGCTGCGGAAGCTGCACAGCGCGGGGCTGACGGGGCAGCATATGATTGCCGACGGCATCGGGATCCTGCTCCACGAGACTGGCTACCACGCCGTCGACCTGCGCGATGGAGGGTACCTGATACGCAAGGCCTCTGCCGCCGACACGCAGGCGGAAGCCGCGCAGACATTGCCCACGGTGACCGTAGTCGGTCAGGCCTATCGCGCAGATGTGTCGCAGGGCGCGCAAGCCGGGCATGGAATCGCCGGCACGGTGAATCTGGGAGCCCTGGGAAGCATAAACGGCATGGACTCGCCAGTCAGTACCCGGGTTTTCGACGCGCGCGAGATCCGGGACCAGCAGGCGTATAGCGTGGCCGATGTCGTGGAGAACGATGCTTCGGTTCGCTCGGTCAGCAAGCCGGGCGGCATTCTCGACGCCTTCACGATTCGCGGATTTCCCTACAGCAACGGCAACTTCGGTGAAATTGCGTTCGATGGCGTCTACGGCATCGCATCCAACTATCGCGTTGCGACGGGGTACGTCGAGCGGGTGGAACTGATCAAGGGCCCCGCGACGCTGCTCTACGGCATGTCACCTGGCGGCGGCGTGGGTGGCGCCATCAACATCGTGCCGAAGCGGGCAGGGGACGCGGACGTGACCGAGGCCGCTGCGGACTATGGCTCGTTGTCCCAGTTTGGCGCGAACATCGATGTGGGCAGACGGCTCGGCGGCGACCGTGCGTTCGGCATTCGCTTCAATGGTGGCTACCGCGGTGGTGATACCGCTCTGGACAACCAGCATCGCGATGCCGGCTCGGGGGCGCTGGCTTTCGACTATCGCGGCAGCCAGTTGCGCGCGAGCCTCGATGTCATCGCCCAGTATGAGCGGATATCGGCGCCGTTCCGGCTGCTGCATATCGTTGCGGGTATCGACGTGCCAGCGGCGCCGGACGGCCATCGCAACATATCCCAGCCATGGGAGTCTTCGGAAATCCATGATGGCGCGACATTGGCGCGGGTTGCCTACGACGTTGACGAGAACACGCAGGTGTTCGCCCACGTCGGAGGTGGCCGGACACGTGTGGCGCGCGTTTTCGCCATCACGCCAACGATCATCAACGAGGCGGGAGACGTATCCGTATCCGATACGAACTACCGATTCGACGTGGCACGCACTAGCGCCGAAGCCGGTATGCGATGGCGGCTTGCCATCGGCCCCACGAAACATCGTATTGCACTGTCGGCCAGCGGCTACAGGGACCGGCTCAATCGCGGACTCGTGAACTCTGCGATCACGTCGCTTACCAATCTCTACGATCCCGTGCAGCTACCCCCGCAGTCAATTGCCGATCCTGTCAGCGTCCCCAAGGTGTCCTCGACGTACCTGACTGGGTTGTCCCTTGTCGACACGGTATCGACAAGGGATGAGTCCTTGCAGTTGACGGCCGGATTTCGCTATCAGCGCATTCGTTCCGACAACTTCAGCCCGGAAGGCGTTGTGATCGAGCACTACGATGCGGGTGCGTTAGCCCCTCTGCTCGGTATTGTGTTCAAGCCGAACCAGGCCGTATCACTCTACGCGCACCGCATTGACGGACTCAGCAAAGGAGATGTCGCGCCGACGAGCGCGGCAAACGCAGGTGAGGTGATGGCACCTTACCGTTCTACCCAGTACGAGGCAGGGGTCAGGCTCGCGCGGCGAGACCTTGAGGCGACCATCAGTGCTTTCCTGATCAGCAGGCCTGTTGGTGTCTTGAACGGGGCGCATTTCGGGGCCGATGGCGAGCAGCGCAACCGCGGACTGGAGCTTGGCGTACAACATGAGTTGCTGCGCGGCGTGCGCGTCAACGCCGGTGCGATGTGGCTCGACGCGACGATCTCGGGGAGTCCAACGCTGTCTGGAAAGACCCCGGTCGGCGTGCCATCATGGCAACTCAATCTTGGCGCGGAATGGGATGTCCGCCAGATACCAGGCCTGACGCTGCTCACTGCCGTGGCTAGCAACGGTGCGCAGTATGTGGATGCGGCGAATACGCAGCAGGTGCCATCATGGACTCGCTGGGACCTGGGAATGCGATATCGCGTGAGTGGCACGCGCTACCCCGCCACGGTGCGTCTTGCCGTTCGCAACGTTCTGGGAAGACGAGGATGGGCCGCCGTTGATGCCTACGGAGGGCTGGCTCAAGCGGATCCACGGGTCGCATTGGTCTCAGTAACTGCCAGCTTCTGATTGTCCGCGCCTGCAGGCGATGGTCGCGATTCCATGTTCAGTGGGTCCCACACACGAACCCTATCAGCTGTCTCACATTGCGAGACAGCAGCCTTGCGATGGCTCTGCCAGGAGTATGGCTCCACCTGATGTCTGGGCAGCATACCTCCGCCTCCCTAATGATCTTTTGCGCAGACATATGGAAGGTGATCTGGTGGCATTGAACAGTTGACAGATTGTCACCTTGATCCGCCAAGTCACGGGCAAGATCGTCACTACGTAGGTGCGGTATCGAACTTGCCGTCCAACGTACGTCAGCATAATCTCAATAGCCAGAGCATCCAGAGCGCGAAGGCGGTCAACGCAAGCATGAGCACGTTTGCGTTCCTATTGAGCATGGACCACTTTCCCTCGGTGCAGGGTTGTCCAAATATCGTCCGGAATGAAGTCGCCCCAAGCCATGGTGCGCCCAGGCGAACATCGACCGGGCCGATTTCGAGCATCCGGGTAGCCGAGCGTCGGCCCTTGGGAGAAGGACGTCATGAAGAAGCGCTCGCTGTGGGGCACTCGCTTTGCCAGTTGCTCCACGATGTTGCTGCTAGGCGGCATGGCCCATGCGCAGACGACGCCTGATGACGCTCCCACCCCCGCGCAGCTTGAGTCGCTACAGAAGGAAATCGCCGAGCGGGCGAAGCAGCTCGAAGCCATGAAGCGAGTGCTGACCGAACGGGCGGATACCATTCGCGAACTTCGTAACACTGTGGACAACGAGATGCTGGCGCATAAGCGCGGCGGCCAGGCAGAAGTTGGCGCCGGCGCGACGCCAGGCAATTCCGCGACCGGCGCCCGAGCGGCTGCGGCAGCCAGCAGCGCCACGCAGATCAACAGCACCGCGCAGGCCCAGCAGACGCCATCCGAAACGCCGCCACAGGCCGTTGCGCCACAGGATACGCAACAGGGCCAGGCAGCCCTGGGCGAACAGCAGGGCGAATCTGCAGCAGGTGCCGAGCAGCCGGTGGGCAATCCGCCAGAGCGCGACACGCGCCCGCCGGCGATCGCGCCGATCTTCGACCAGCCAGGCGTGCTCACGCCAGTCGGCAAAATTGTCGTCGAGCCGAGCTTCCAGTACAGCTACTCGTACGGCGACTCGGTGTCGCTGGTAGGCTACACGGTGATCCCCGCCATACTGGTCGGCTTGATCGATGTGCGCGACATCAGGACGTCCACTTACATCAGCGCGTTCGCATTCCGCTACGGCATCACCAAGCGCCTCGAGATAGAAGCCAAGGTGCCGTACGTGAGCGCAAGCAGCAACACGATCAGTCACGAGGTCTTCACGGGGACCGCTGTCGACAGCGCCTTCACCGCCAATGGCAGTGGCCTTGGCGATGTGGAAGCGACCCTTCGCTACCAGCTCAACTACGGCAGCGAGAAGATGCCGTACTTCATCGGCTGGCTGCGCTACAAGTCGAACACCGGCAGGGATCCGTTCCAGGTGGTCACCGATTGCGTGACCCGTTGCGTGGGCAATGCCACCGGCACCGGTCTACCCCTGAGCATGCCAACGGGAACTGGTTTCCAGGCGATCCAGCCCGGCATTACGTGGTTGTTTCCAACCGAACCGGCGGTACTCTTCGGCGGCTTCAGCTACATGCACAACTTCGCGCGTGACAATGTCTACCGCAATGTGCTTGCTGGCCAGCAGGAGTTCCTTGGCAAGATCGCTCCCGGAGACATGTTCGAGTTCAACTTCGGCATGGGTCTGGCGATCAATGAGAACGCGTCATTCAGTATCGGTTACGACCAGAGCATCATCTGGCCGACCAAGCAGAACGGAGAAACCATCGCGGGATCGGTGCGTATCACGCAGGGCACGCTGCTGGTGGGCTACTCGTATCGCTTCAACAACCGGTACACGCTGAACCTGTCGGTGGGCGCGGGCGTGACACGCGACACCCCTGACCTGACAGTCACGGT
The DNA here is from genome assembly GCF_000319775.1 of Cupriavidus sp. HMR-1. Classification (NCBI taxonomy): domain Bacteria; kingdom Pseudomonadati; phylum Pseudomonadota; class Betaproteobacteria; order Burkholderiales; family Burkholderiaceae; genus Cupriavidus; species Cupriavidus sp. HMR-1. The sequence goes on along the minus strand of NZ_ANKP01000052.1, from coordinate 2,833 downwards.
GCGGCTGCCGATCACCTTCTGAAGGCATGACGGGCTGTGAAGTCGGGACGGAATCGGAACCCGTCAATCGTCGCTTGCGTCATGCATCGAAAGGTCCAATGTTCAGAAACTCCACAAGACGCCCACCCGGAACGTCCTCGGTTCGGCGGGGTGGATATGGTGATCGTTGATCCCGGCAGGCGAGCCGTCTGCGTTGAGCGGTGACGTTTCGCCCTTCAGCAGCGAAGCATAGTAGTAGTCGATGTCGTTGACCCGCTTGCCGAACACGTTCAGAACTTCGGCAAAAATCCGCACGCCCTTCAGTACTCGATAGCCCACCTTCAGGTTGACGAGAAACGAGGAAGTGGAACGCACGCTGTTGTTCTCGATGAGCGGACGTGGGCCGAAGTAGCGGGCCCGCGCGCCTACCGACCAGCGTCCCGTGTTGTACGACACGCCGGCCGACGCCGTGGTCTGGATCGATTCCGGAATGTAATCGCCGATGTCCTCGTGATCGCGGAAGCGTGCCCGCGAGAAAGCCGCGTCCGCATCGAGGATCAAGCCGGCGAGCGGGCCGTCGGGCGGTGCATAGTAGCCTGCCAGCTCAATCCCACGGCGGCGGCTTGGTCGGCTCGGTTCTGTCGTGCCGCTGTCGCCCGAGAAGACCAGTTCCGATCCGATGTCGAGTTGCCAGAGCGAGGCCGACAACTGCAGGGCAGGGGCGAGCCGCCGGGTGCGGATGCCGATCTCGTAGCCGGTTGCCGGCACGAGCACGCTGACCTTCTGTACCGGTACGCCCGTGGACGGGTCAATCGTGGTGGTGGCGCCGCGTACGTCGTTGCTGTGATAACCGCGTCCCCAGTTCAGGAACACTTCGGTCTGGTCGGCCGGAGACATCACGACGCCGAACTTGGGACTGACGATGTGGTCGGTGCCGTTTCCGGAGTTGGCGGGATTGTCGCTCGAAACACCGTACCAGAACTGATCCGCCCGCAGTCCCGCGATCGTGCGCAGCCAAGGCAGCCATTCGGTCGTGTTGCGTACATATAGCGCCGCACTGGATTCGTTGACGGTATCGGTCCGAATCGTTTCGTAGATCTGCCGCTCTTCCGAATTGGCCAGTGCGATAGGGCCCAGCCGGTCGAATCGGACCTGCGCGCCGACCTCGGTCTCGGTGTCGCGCGGGCCCAGCTTGCCGAACCAGAGGCGCGACGCGTTGACGCCTGCGGTGACGCGATTCTCGAACTGCTGGAATTGGTCGCCACGTTCCGGGTTGTTCAGCGCGTAGGTGAAATTCGAGAACAGTTGCAGCCGGCTCTTGATGACATAGGCATTCGCCCTGAACAAGCCCGATTGCACGGGCCTGAACCAGTCGGCGGACAGGCTGTAGCGCGACGCATAGCCACCGTCCGTGGGATCGATATTCCCGAAGCGGGAGATCAGCCCTTCGTTGATCGCGCGCTGCGGCACTTGGTCGGTCGAGTCCCAGCTATTACGATAGCCCATGGCGGTGATGCTGACGCGCTCACCGGCACTGAGCGGCAGCGTGTAACGGAACATGCCATTGAGCTTGCGCACGCCTTCCGGTAACACCCATGGACCATTCTCCTGCAGCCATTCCAGCCCATAGAGCGCGGTGCCGGGGCCGACCAGGTGGGAATTGGCCAATACCGCCCGACGGTAGTCGTGCTGGCCCAGTTCGATCTGCGCGATACCGGTCGGCAGTTGCGACACGTAGTCCATGCTCACGGCACCCGCCGCCGAGAAGTCTCCCTCTTCGGCAAAGTACGTGCCCTTCTTGTAGGCGATACCGCTGACCAGCTCGGGAATCACGAAATTGAGATCGGTGTATCCCTGGCCATGGGCGTTGGTACGCATGTTGACCGGCATGCCCGCCACGGTCGTGGACAAGTCAGTGCCGTGGTCAAGGTTAAAGCCCCGCAAGAAGTACTGGTTCGCTTTTCCGTCGCCGCTGTGCTGTGTGACGATCAGTCCCGGGACGGTTTCCAGCAGTTCGCCGGGACGTAACAATGGGCGATTGGCGAGTTGCTCGCGGCTGACGTAGCCCTGGTTGGCGGAGACGGCGGTATCCGCAGTCGCGACATCGAAACGTGCCGCCTGGACGGTGATCGCCGGAAGCTCTTGTTGGGCTTGCTGAAGGCCACCTGCAAGGGCGCTCACTGGAATGGCGCCAAGTGTCGCCGCGCGAAGGCCAAGTTTTGGCGTGGTCGGGCGCCGCAAAGGCGCCCGACGAGAAAAATTGCTCTGGGTCATTTTTATTTTGTGAATTGGTAATGAGGAGGTGCGCAAACTTCATACCAACGAGCAAGCACCGATGTGGTGCGGATCGGTCGGGCAGGGTGGGGGCCGCTCGCAGACCGAAGCGGTCTCGGAATTGCTGTCAGTCGTGGCATCACGCGCGGCCGGGGACGATGCGAACTCCCGTGCGGCCAAGCCGCACATGTGGCAGGTGGCCGAAGGAGCTAAGCCGCTGCAGATCCTTTCGTACTGTCACCGGCATGGCCCGCTGCGTCAGTGTGGCCGAGTCAATGCCAAACCTGCCGCACGCTGGGCAGGTGCAATGGAGGCGGCGCAGTTCACGTGCGCGGACGCGCTACGTGGCTCTGTGGCTCTGTGCCAAATCGGGCGATTTGCGGGATCGGGTGAGCATGGCCGATCTCAGTCTGCGGGTGATACCCGTGCCCAACAAAACGCGGTAATTGTGAGTGGGGCCTCAACCTAAGCCCATCGCTAGGCTTGCCGAAGAGGCAGCCATTTGCGCAGCTTCCTCGATCAAATACCTGCCCATCAAGTATTTAACATAATAATGATTATTGACACTGTTGGTATGTTC
>NZ_ANKP01000051.1:0-29642 GCF_000319775.1 Cupriavidus sp. HMR-1 | reverse complement strand
GGGGGCCGACGCAGGAAGCGCGGCCGCAACAGGGTTCACGCCGGGGTGGGCAGCCAGCCCAGGCAATGCCGTGGCAACCTGATGTGCGGGTTAGCCAGGCGGCCCAGAGCGGTCGCGGCTTCGCGCCGCGGCCGGACCAGATGCGTGGTCTGCCGCAGGAGTCCCAACGACAGGAGCAGGCGATCCAGCGTCAGCAGTTCGACCAGCAACGCCAGACGGAAGAACGCCAGCGGCAGTCCGCGGAATTCCAGCAGCGTCAGCAGCAGGCGCTGCAGCGACAGGCGCAGGACCAGCAGCGGCAGCAACTCGATCAGCAGCGCCAGGCGCAAGAGCGTCAGCAGATGGATCAGCAACGGCAGTCGCAACAGCGTCAGCAGCAGTTCGATCAGCAGCGCCAGGCGCAAGAGCGTCAGCAGATGGATCAGCAACGGCAGTCGCAGCAGCGGCAACAGCAGTCGGACCAGCAACGGCAGGCGCAAGAACGCCAGCAGATGGATCAACAGCGGCAGGCGCAGCAGCGGCAGCAGCAAATGGACCAGCAGCGGCAAGCGCAAGAACGCCAGCAGATGGATCAACAACGGCAGGTGCAGCAGCAGCAACAGCAACAGCAACAGCAGCTCGAACACGCACGCCAGTTCCAGGAGCAACAGCGCCAGCAATTCGAGCAGCAGCGTCAGCAGGCCATGCAGCGGCAACAGGTGGATCAGCAGCGCCAGGCGCAGGAACAACAGCGGCAGGTACAGGAGCAGCAACGGCAGATGCAGGAGCAACAGCGCCAACAGCAGGACCGCCAGCGCCAGATCCAGCAGCAACAACAGCAACAACAGCAGCAGCAACAGCAACAGCAGCAACAACGGGCGCAGCAGGAGCGCGCGCGTCAGAGTCGTGAGGAACAGGCACATAACGACGGTCGTTGATGAGTCCGTGGTGTTTCACCCTCGCCAGCTAGCGGGATAGGGGGTGGATGTCCAGCGGCACCTCCTGAAAGACAAAGGGCGTCCGAATCATCGGACGCCCTTTGCTTTCTCTCCACTTGCGATTCTAGTTATGGCGCTGGCTTGCCCGCCAGCAGGGTCCCACTCCTCCGTCGTCTCTCTCCGGCGGGCTGCTTACTTGCCCAGTTCCGACAGGCGTACCGGCGCGATCTTGCCGTTCTGCACCCAGCCAACCACGGTATCGGCCATGGAGCCGCCCTTGGCGTCGATGCCTTCCACCTCGTTCGGATTGACATCCTTCGGCAGCGTCTTGACCGCTTCGGGCATCTTCGCGCGGATGGCCGCTGCGTCGCTGGTGGTGCCTGCCAGCTTCATGGCATTGGCCAGCGCCCAGGTCATCGTGTAGTTCAGCGACATTTCCGTGGTGGCATCGCGACCGTCGTGCAGTTTCTTGTAGCGGGCGTTATAGGCCTGTGCCACCGGGCGTGCGTCGTTGACCAGCGGCATCACGCCGATCGAGCCTTCGAGCATGGCCAGACCGTTCGTGACCTTGGCCATTTCGTCCATCTTGGCCTGGTCCATGATGATGAAGCCGCCCTTGAAGCCAAGCTCGCGCGCCTGCTTGACCACCAGCGCGGTCGGCTCCGATGGGCCGCCGACGAACATCACGTCGGGTTTGTCGGCGATGGCGCGCGAAACACCGGTGTAGAAGTCGGTGGCCTTGGTGTACGACATCGGATTGTTGCCCACCACCTTGCCGCCCGCGCCTTCCCAGGCCGGCACGAACGCTTGCACCCAGGCCTTGGCGTAGTCATGGTCGGCAGGTACCAGCGCCACGTTCTTGCCAAAGCGCTTCATCTGCGCCTTGACGAACGGCTCGATGTAGCCGGTGTATGCCGGCGGGATGCGGATCGTCAGCTTGTTGCCGGCGTCGGTGATGCGCGGCACGCTCGAGTACGCCATCACCATGAACTTTTCCTGTTCATTGAAGGCCTGCAGCGCGAAGATGCCGCCCGAGTGGGGTACGAACACCGCCGGGGTCTTGTACTGCTGCACCAGGCGACGCGCATTGATCGCGGCTTCGGCAGGCGCGTACTTGTCGTCGAGCGAGACGACTTCCAGCTTGACCTTCTTGCCCTTGACCTCGAGGCCGCTGGCGTTGATCTCGTCGACAGCCATCTGGATGCCCGACAGCACGTTCTTGCCGTAGAGCGCCGCGCCGCCCGACAGCGGGCCGGTGTAGCCGATCTTGACCACTTCCTGCGCCAATGCCGGTGCCGATGCGACCAATGCCGCCACCGCGCATGCGGCCAGCGGGAAGAAACGACCCAATGTCTTGTACTGCATTGCTGTCTCCTTTGAGTTTTGACTGCGCTTGTTCTCTACGCCCTTATCGCCCTTTTCCCGCGAGTGAGAGAAGGGTGCATCCAGCCAGTTCGGCGAATCGAATTACCCGCCGATGTACGCCTTCCTGATCCCCTCGTCCTTCAGCAGCGTATCGCGATCACCTTCCATCACGATGTGACCGTTCTCGATCACGTAGGCGCGATGGGCGATGCCGAGCGCCGCGTAGGCGTTCTGCTCCGCCAGCAGTACGGTGGTGCCGGCGCGATTGATGCGCTGGATGATCTCGAACATCTGCTTGACCACCAGCGGTGCAAGACCCAGCGAGGGCTCGTCGAGCAGCAGCGCGCGCGGGCGGCTCATCAGCGCGCGGCCCAGCGCCACCATTTGTTGTTGCCCGCCAGACAGCGATCCCGCGGGATCATCCTTCTTCTGGAGCAGGATCGGGAACATCTCGTAGACCTCTTCGAGCGTCTTGCGGATGCCGGCCCGGTCACGGCGATGCACATAGGCGCCAAGCGTCAGGTTCTTCTCGACGCTCATTGCGGGGAACAGCTTGCGGCCCTCTGGGCAGTGCACGAGTCCCGCCTGCACGATTTGCGACGGCTTCATCCCGCCAAGCTCGCGGCCGTCGAAACGCATGCTGCCGCCGCTGATGCGATGGATGCCGCTCATCGCCAGGAAGATGGAGCTCTTGCCCGCGCCGTTTGCGCCAAGCAGTACCACAAGTTCTCCGGCGCCTGCGTGCAGCGAGATATTGTCCAGGGCGCGGAAGCTGCCGTACGACAGCGAGACGCGATCAAGCTGCAACATGGTCGGCTCCCAGGTAGGCTTCAATGACGTGCGGATCTTGCTGGATCTGCGCTGGCGTCCCTTCAGCGATCTTTTCGCCGTAGTTGAGCACCATGATCTTGTCGGCCAGTCGCATGATCATGTCCATCTTGTGTTCGATCAGGCAGACGGTCTTGCCGTGCCGGACCATCTTGCGGATCAGTTCGGCAAGGCCGACCGTCTCCTCCGGGTTCACGCCACCGGCAGGTTCGTCGAGCAGCAGAAGATCCGGGTCAGTGGCCAGCGCAAGCGCGAACGCCACGCGCTTGCGCGCTTCCTGGGTGATATCCGCAGCCAGTTCATGCGCCAGGTGTGACAGCCCGACGAAATCGAGCGCGGCCTCGGCCTTCTCCCGACACAGCTTCTCTTCTTCGCGCAGGCGGCGCGTGTTGAACAGCACGTCGGCCAGCCCGGACTTTGTGCGGAGCCGATGGCCGACGATCAGGTTGTCGAGCACGGTCGCGCGGTCGAACAGCGAGGTGGCCTGGAACGTGCGCGCCACGCCCAGGCGGGCGATCTGGTCCGCGCGCAGTCCGGCGACGTCCTGTCCCTTGAGCAGGATCTGGCCCGATGTCGGCGCATGGGTGCCAGCGATCAGATTGAAGAACGTCGTCTTGCCGGCGCCATTGGGACCGATGATCGCGTTGATATGGCCGGTCTCAAACGTTACGGACACATCGTGCACCGCGGTCAGGCCGCCAAATTTCTTGGTCAGATTGCGGATCTCAAGCATTCTCGGCTCCGGGGCGGGTGGTCGGGACGGACGTGGTTTGCGTCGGGCGCGCGGCGGCCATCTGTCCACGGCGCGCGGCGGCGGCTCGGCGGACTTGCCGCTTCAGGAACGAACCGACGATGCCATCCGGCACGAAGATGATCAGCAGGATCAGCACCGGACCGAACACGAGCATCCGGTAGTCCTGCAGGAACTGCAGGGTCTGCGTGACCCACGGTACCAGCAGCGAACCAAGCAGCGGACCGAGCAGCGTGCCCGTGCCACCGACCAGCATCGCCATGACCATGTCGAACGTGATGTCGGTGCGGGCGATGTCCGGACCCAGGAAGCGTACCTGGCCGGCATAGAGCGCGCCGGCGAATCCGGCGTAGCCCACGGAGAGCACGAACGACAGGACCTTGGTGCGCATCAGGTTGATGCCGAGCGCTTCCGCGAGAGCATCGCTGTTACGCACGGCCATGAAGCTGCGGCCGACCAGCGAGCTGACGATGCGATGCATGACGAATGTGCCCAGGGCCAGGAAGACCAGCACCAGGTAGTACTGCGCCTGTACGCTGTCGAAGGCGATCGGACCGATCGAAGCCGGGACCGGGATGCCGATCAGGCCTACCGCACCGTGGGTCAGGCTCTCCCATTTCTCGATCAGCAGATAGATGATGTAGCCCACGCACATCGTGAAGATCGAGAAGTAGTGCCCCTTCAGGCGCAGCGACACCGTGCCGACGACATAACCCAAAACCATGCAGACCACGCCGGACAACGCGAACGCGAGCCAGTACGGCATCTGATGGTCGACGGTCAGGATGCCCAGGGTGTAGGCGCCGATAGCCATGAAGCCGCCATGCGCGAGATTGAGCTGGCCCGTGTATCCGGTCAGCAGGTTCAGCCCGAGCGTGGCGATGGCCATGATGAAGGCCAGCGTCATCACCGTCAGGTAGTAGCTGTTGGGGACGGCCAGCGGAAACACGATGGCCGCGACGAACAACAGCGTCCAGCCGATTTTGCCTTGCATTGTTTTCATGGTGGTCTCCTGGTTCCTGTCAGGCGGTCTTGCCGGCGAACAGGCCCTGCGGACGCACCGACAGGATGATCACAAGCAGCAGGAAGGCGATGATGTCCTTGTAGTCGGTGGAGATGTAGAAGCCACCGAAGCTTTCGGCCATGCCGATGATCAGCCCGCCCACGATCGCGCCGGGGATGCTGCCCATGCCGCCGAGGATGATGATCACGAACGCCTTGGTGATGACCAGGTTGCCCATGCTCGGATAGACCAGGTTGATCGGCGCGTAGAGTGTGGCGGCGATGGCGGCCAGCGCGCCAGAGATCGCGAACACAAGCAGTGTCACGCGCATGGCGTCGATACCGACCAGCGCGGCGCCTTCGCGGTTCTGCGCCATGGCGACGATCGTCGAACCCGTGACCGTGCGCGTCAGGAACAGGTGGAGCAGCACCATCAGGCCGAATGCCGCGACGATGATCAACAGCCGTTGCAGTGGAGCGGTCAGGCCGAAGATCTCGACCATCTGACCATACGGCGTGGGCATGCGGTGGAAGTCGGCCCCCCACAGGGCCTGCGCGCCGGCTTCGAGAAACAGCAGGATGCCGATGGCGGCGATCATGTCGTGAACCTCGGGCGCATGGCGCAGCGGATAAAAGACCAGGCGGTCCGCCAGCATCGACAGCACGGCCACCACGACGGCCGCCGCCAGCATGGCCAGCCAGTAATTCATGCCCAGCGTGGTCATGGCGTAGTACGAGACATACGCGCCGGCCATGTAGAACGCGCCGTGCGCGAAGTTTGGTACGTGCAGGATGCCGTAGACCAGGGTCAGCCCGAGTGCGACCAGGCTATAGACGCCGCCCAAAGTCAGGCCATTGAGAAACTGCTGAAAAAACAATGCCATGAACCGTCTCCTTGCGCCGATACAGGGGTTTGTACCGACACTGTCTGTTGACGCCGTGACGTTCTCGCACGGTCGTTCTTTTTTGACGACTGTTGCATAGCGTTTTAAGTAGCGTCAAGCGATCGGACGTAGTATTCCGCTGTGCGAAATATGGGCTTGCAGAAGCCTTTCAGAACCTCCGCGTTATCCCTGATTTCAGTGTGAAAGTTGCGTCCGGACGGACCTTGCCTTACTTGCCGTGTGTATGACCTTTATTCTTTCCGCACATAGCACGGTCGTTCCTTGCCGGAAACTGATATGAAGTCGAAATGAAGCGCACAACCTCGATTCCGATGCCTGCCGATACCGCCCTGGTATCGGCCGATGCCGCGCGTCCCGCCGACGATGGGGATCGGAACTTCGTCACGGCGCTGGCCCGCGGCGTGGAGTTGCTGCGTGCGTTTGGACCGGACGATGACTTCCTTGGCAATGCGGAGTTGTCGCGTCGTACCGGCATCCCCCGACCAACCGTTTCGCGCCTGACGTACACGCTGGCCAGCCTCGGGTACCTCGTGTACGTCGAGGCCCAGGAGAAATACCGCATTGGCCAGGCGGCGATGCTACCTGCGCAGCGCTATCTCTCGGGGGCCGGCATTCGTGATATCGCGCAGCCGTTGATGCAGTCTCTGGCGTTTGCCACTGGCTGCACGGTGGCGCTGGCGGCGCCGGATCGTCACGATATGGTGTATCTCGAGGTGTGCCAGCCGCGTGGTGCGTTGGTGATGAGGCTCACGCCTGGCTCGCGGCTGCCGATGGCGACCTCGGCCATCGGCAAGGCGTGGCTGGCGGGCCTGACATCCGATCGGCGAGGCGCGGTGTTCGCCGAGCTCGAGCGTCACCACGGGCCGCGTTGGGCATCCATCCGCACCAAGCTCGAGCGTGGACTGCGCGAACACGCGCGACGCGGCTTCTGCATGGCGCACGCCGAGTGGGACCGTTCGGTGAGTGGCGCCGCCGCGCCGGTGAGTCTGGCGGATGGCTCGGAGGTGCTGTCGATCAACATCGGCGGGGCGTCCACGCGGCTATCGCCCGAAATTCTCGAAGGCAATCTTGGCCCCCGCATTCGCGAGCTGGCGGACGCGCTCGCGGCAAGACTCTGGCGGCCAGCCTGACCCAATTCATCGCAGACATCGAACCTTGGAGGCATGCATGGAAGTTCGCAACAAGACCGTAATCGTGACCGGTGGCGGCACCGGTATTGGACGCGCCCTGGTGCTGGCGTTTGCCCGTGCCGGCGCACGCGGCATCGCCGTGGCGGATATTGACGAGGCCGGCGCGTCGCAGGTGGCCGCCGAGGCAGTGGCGGCCGCGCCAGGCTGCCAGATCTTCTCGCAACGCGTGGACGTGGCAAATGCCGAAGCCGTGCAGAATCTGGTCGACACCGCCACGCAGCGTTTCGGTCAGGTGGACGTGTTCTGCTCAAACGCCGGCATCATCCTGCGCAAGGGCCTTGATGCCACCGCGGACGAATGGCAGCGCATCTGGGAAATCAACGTCATGGCGCATATCCACGCGGCCAAGGCTGCGCTGCCGCAGATGCTCGAACGTGGTGATGGGTACTTCGTGAACACGGTCTCGGCTGCGGGTCTGCTCTCGCAGATCGGATCGGCGCCTTATGCCGTGACCAAGCACGCGGCGATCGGCTTTGCCGAATGGCTGTCGATCACCTACGGCGACCGCGGCATCAAGGTGAGCTGCATCTGCCCGCAGGGTGTGCAGACGAAGATGCTGTTCGGCGAGGGCGGCGAGCGCAAGGGCTTCCTGCAGGCTGGTTCGGTCACGGCCGAGCACGTGGCTGAGAAGACGCTCGAAGGCGTCGCCAACGAGAGCTTCCTGATCCTGCCGCACCCCGAGGTGTTGGAGTACTACCGTCGCAAGGGGCAAGACTACGATCGGTGGCTGCGTGGCATGCGTCGGCTGCACGACCAGGTCACCAAGGAGTTTGGCAACATCGTCGTTTAACTCAGGGCCCCGCGCGGGCCTATCCCATATCCAGAGGCGAAAAGCCCGGAGAATCAGGAGACAGATCCATGTATGTACGAATGTTCACGCGTCGCCATGTCGTGGCGATGCTGGCTGCCGCGGCCTCGTTAGCGGCGATTCCCGCCGCGCAGGCGAACGATGCCTATCCGGCCAAGCCGATCCGCATGGTGGTCGGCTTTCCGAGCGGTGGTGCGCCGGACATTCTTGCGCGGATTTTTTCCGAGAAGTTCTCGCTGGGGCAGCCCGTTATCGTCGACAACAAGCCGGGCGCGGGCGGCAATATCGGCGCGGAGACGGTGGCCCGCTCAGCGCCCGATGGTTACACGCTGGCGCTGGGCACGGTCGGCACGCATTCGATCAATGGCGCGCTGTACAGCAAGATGCCCTATGACATGGTCAAGGACTTCACGCCCGTGATCCTGTTGGCGTCCACGCCGAACGTGCTGGTCGTGCATCCGTCCGTGCCCGCGAAGAACGTGCAGGAACTGATTGCGCTGGCCAAGGCCAAGCCGGGGCAGTTGACGTTTGGCACGCCGGGTATCGGTACGTCCTTGCACGTGGCGGGCGAACTGTTCAACACGATGGCGGGAACGAAAATCGAGCATGTTCCATACAAGGGGCGGGCGATGGCCATTCCGGACTTGCTGGGCGGCCACATCACGATGATGTTCGACAACCTGCCGTCCGCGCTGCCGGTGGTGAAGGAGGGCAAGCTGCGCGCGCTGGGCGTGACCAGTGCGCATCGTTCGGCCTCCGCACCGGACATCCCGACTATCGCCGAGCAGGGCCTGCCCGGTTACGAGGCAACATCGTGGTTCGCGGTCTTCGTGCCGGCACATACGCCGAAAGAGATCGTGGTCAAGCTGAACGCCGAGATGAACCGCATTTTCACGCAGCCCGACGTGCAGGCAAAGCTCAAGACGTTGGGTCTCGATCCGGTTCTCGGGACGCCTGAGAAGCTGGCTGAGTATCAGCGCAGCGAGATCGCCAAGTGGGCGAAGGTCGTGAAGGATTCTGGCGCGAAGGCGGACTAATACCGCATCTTCCCGGCAAGGGCCGGGGCTCTCGCGAGTCCTGGCCCTTGGGTAGTCAGGCGTCCGGCTCGGCCGCGCCTTCGGTCGGTGCGGGCAGGGCGTCGCGCAGCCGGCTGAAGCTGATGATTGCGCCGATCGCCGCCACGCAGGCGGCGGCGAAGAGCGCGGTTCTCGCCGCACCAGCGTTGTCTAGGCTGAACAGCAGCGCGACCACTGCGGTTCCCGTGGTCTGTCCCAGCAGACGCGTCGTTGCCTGAGCACCGCTGGCACCGCCGCTTCGCTCACGTGGCGTGGCGCCGATCATCGCCCGGTTGTTCGGGGACTGGAAGAAGCCGAAGCCGATACCGCACAGCGCGGTGCGCCAGGCGATATCGAAGCTGCTGGCGGTTGGCGAGAGCAAGGCCAGGCCAATCAGACCGGTAGTCAGCATAATCAGACCCGCGCCTGCCAGAATGCTGGCCGGATAGCGGTCCGACAGCCTGCCGGACAGCGCTGCCATCAAGGCGACCATCAGCGGCCAGGGGGTGATCAGCAAGCCCGTTTCCTGCAGGCTGCGTCCAAGCTGATACTCGAGATAGAACGGCAAGGCTACGAACGCGAGCATCTGCGTCATGAACGAGCAGAACGATGTGCCGACAGCCAGCGTGAAGGCGCGGCTCGCGAACAGATCGACCGGTACCAGCGGCGCCGGACGCCCGCGTTGGCGACGCACCAGCAGCCAGCCGAGGACGATGGCCAACGCGATCCCGATCGCGCCAACGACGCGCAGTGTTGCGTGCCCCATGCTGTCGACGCCGAGGATAAACATGCCGAAGACCACTGCGGACAGCACGGCGCTGGGATAGTCGAACGCGCGCGGCTGGGCCGGTGTGTCAGGCAGCGCCCAGCGCGAGATCCATAGCGCGACGATGGCCACCGGTACATTCACCGCGAACAGCCACGGCCAGCTGCTGATGCCAAGGATCAGCGCGCCGAGTGAAGGGCCAACGGCGATCGTCACGCCAACCACCAGCGCGTTGAGTCCGATACCGCGTCCGAGCTTGGTCGGCGGATAGATGAATCGCACGAGCGCGGTATTGACGCTCATGATGCCGGCACCACCGATGCCCTGGATGACACGGGCCGCCACCAGCATCGGCAGGTTCACCGCGCATGCGGCGAGCAGCGATCCGATGAGGAAGATTGCCAGCCCAGTCCGGTACACACGCTTGTAGCCGAGGATGTCGCCCAGTGACGACAACGGCAACAGGCAGATGGTAACGGTCAACTGGTAGGCATTGACGACCCAGATCGTGCTGGCGGCTTCGGCGTTAAGCTCACGGGAGATCGATGGCAACGCGATATTGGCGATCGAGCCATCGAGCACGGCCATGATGAGACCGCAGAAGACGGTCAGGATTGCCCAGGCACGCTGGGGATAGGGGAGTCCTTGATGGGGCTGCATGGAACGGGGCAGAGAGCGGCTTGGGCTTGCCATTCCGGGCCCGGAGACCCCGTCAGACCGCTTTTGGCGCCCTGGATCAGGAAGAGAACGGCCCCGCCATTATCGTCCTGTCAGGCCATGCAGCGCAAATCTGGATATCTCTCACGGTGCGTCATGCGGCTACGTGACAACGCTTTCTTGCGTCGCCGGATCAAGTAGTTGACGTTTCCTCGGGCTGATCCGGGCTGGCGCGGAAGTCATGCACCGCCGCCTGCAATGCACCGGCTTCTGTTTCCAGGAGGGGCGACCACTCGTTTCCGTCATCGCAGAGGCGCTCGACGGCTCGACAGAGCTTGACGATGGTGGTTGCGCCGACGATCAGGAATGCCCCCGCGCAACGATGAGCCCATTGGCCCAAGGCCTGGGTATTGCGGCTGAGCAGGATGCCGGCAAGCTTGGGCTCATCCGTTTGCAGGTGTTCGCGCAGCAGCGCCCGGTAGCGCTCGCGATCGGCCGCCGGGACGATATCGGCGGGACTGTCGCTGGAGGCGGGTGTGGAGCGCGCGGCATCTACGTCCGGTTGCAGGGACACGCCGTGCAGGGCGTGCTCCAGTTCCGCCAGCGACACTGGCTTGGCAATGTAGCCGTCGAATCCGCGAGCATGCCAGTCGGAGGCCTGACCGGCGTGCGTGACCGCGCTGAATGCAAAAACGGGCAGCGGCGGCCTTTTGGCCTTGATTGCAGATAGCAGTTCGTATCCGTTCATTACCGGCATCTGGATGTCGGTCAGCACGATGTCGACAGCTTGTTGATCGAGCACCGCGAGTGCCTGGCGCCCATCGTTGACCACGATTGACGTCCAGCCGATCGTCTCGAGTTGCTCGGCAATCAGCATGCGGTTCAGTGGGTTGTCTTCGGCGACCAGAACCGTGCCACGCTGATCGGGCGAATGGGGAGTCGCTTCGGCCTGCGCCTTTCCATTTGCGCCGGCGGTTCCGTTTGTTGTTTCGACCGGTCGCGGTGGCCCGATCAATGCGGTTTTTACGCCGGCCAGGATGGCGGCATGGTTGTATGCGGAAACCTCAAAGATTCCCGATTCCAGCTCTGCTGGGCGATCCGGCCCATTGCGTGTGATCCACACGGCGTTCGCCGGGCAAATGGTTCGAAGTGATCTGATTGTGTCGAGCCCATACTCTCCGGTCACAACCATGATCTGGGGATGGCTGGTACATAGCCAGGTGTGGGCGGCGCAACTGGCCGGCAGCACGTGCACCTGGCAGCCGACTCTTGTCAGCCAGGCTTCCAGCGTGGCACCAGATTCCGTTTCCTGGCATAGCACCATGACCATGCCACCAAGCATCGTCAATCCATGTGCCGGGGCCGTTGCCGCAGGCTCGGCAAACGGAATGACTACCGTGAAGGCACTGCCCACGCCCTCCACGCTTTCAACGCTGATGTGTCCGCCCATCAGCTCGCTCAGTCGGGCGCAGATGGAGAGGCCGAGTCCAGTGCCGCTGTAATACGCCGTGGTGCTGGTCTCGCCTTGCACGAAGGGTTGGAATACACGGGAAGCCAGCGCCTGAGACATGCCGTCTCCGGTGTCTCGCACCCGGCAGACCAGCGTCGCCATTCCTTGGGCATCTCGAGAAATCTCCGCACTAAGCGTGATTTTCCCGCTCGCCGTGAACTTGAACGCATTGCCAAGCAGATTGTTGACGATCTGCGCCAGCCTCATGCGGTCGCCCCTCAGAAGCGTACTCAGGGTAGGCGAAAGTTGGGCGTAGAAGCGGATCGGTCGATCCGTCACCATGGGCGCGTAGGAAAGGGACAGACTTTCAAGTTCGTCGAGCGGATTGAAAGGTGCGGACACCAGCTTCATCTCGCCAGCATCTATCTTCGAGAAATCAAGAATATCGTTGACGATCCGACGCAGCCCTTCGGAGGACGACTGCAATGCGCGTAGCCGTGTTGCGTGTGCCTCGAGGCCGCGGCTGCGCCCGAGCAGTTCGAGATTGCCCAGGAGCGCATTCAGTGGCGTGCGTATCTCGTGGCTCATCGCGGCAAAGAAATTCGATCGGGCACGCATCATGGCTTCCGTCGCTTGCTGGGCGGATCGAAGCTTCTGCTCGAGTTGTTGTTGTGCTGTTACGTCCTGAATGGCACAGAAGAGCACGCACTCTCCGCGGTATCTGGCGGGCGCTGATGTAATTTGCAGAAACTGTGGCTTTGAAGCAGGTGCGGCTTCCGTCGTGGAATTGCACCGCCGGGAAGCGTCGGCATGGGCGTACCCGGGCACCCTGATCTGCGCAATTGGCCCGAACGCGTCACTGAAAGCCTGCGAGGGGCGCTGGCGCAAGGCGTCGATGATCCGGGTGGGCATCGTCGCTCCCCGACTGCATCCAAGCAACGTGTCGGCAACCAGGTTCGAGGTCACGATGACGTGGTCCTGCTGGCGGACGATGCAAAGCCCGATCGGCGTGGCATTGACGAGGATATGGTTGATCGTTTCGTTCTCGAGCGCGCGGGCGGCTTCGGCCTGGCCGTGTCTCAGCAAATGAATGTCCCAGTAGCGTGTGGATATCACGATCGCGATGATCAACATCATGCTCAGGGACCCGATGGTCATCAGTTCGTAGTAGATCGAACTGAATAGCTTGCCGTAGGCCAGGAAATAGACAAGGGAGCCGAAATCCTGGCGCAATGGCTGCACCAGCACCAGGCCGGATCTTCCGAGCCGGAGTGTGTCGGGGGGCAGGCGGCGTGTGCGCGAGAGAATGCGTTCCGCGACTTCGAGCGAGCTTCCCCGCGGGGAGATGTCGATGCGGTCTTCCGCGTGGTTGAGCAACAGCAGCATGGCTGGATCGCTCGGGCGCTTGAGCTGGGACAGGAAGGCATTGACAGGTGTACTCGATGCGATGAGCGCAGGTCGGTGTCCGTCGCCTGCCGTTGTCCCTACCACGGACGTCATGACTTGCGAGTGCAGCACCGGATCCTCGACGGGTCCGATCCAAACCTGCTCTCCGTTACGCGGAAGCTCCTGTCCGGTCCGGGCCTGCAAGGCCTGAACGAGTTTGTCCCGCAGTACTTCCACAGGGTCGTTTTGCTCGGCAATCAGAAGCGCCACGTCGAGTGGCATTGGAGACGGTGTCAGGATGACGGCGTACTCGGCATTCGCGTCGACCACATAGGCGGGATTATCGAGTTCGAAGGCGACGCGGGTGGTCAGCGCAGCAATGGCAATCTGCTGCAATTGCCAGACGCGTTCTGGAAGCGAACGGCCCCAGGCCTGCTGCGTGCTCGAGGGTACCAGCAGTGTGTAGCGGCCATCAGGAGCAACGGCGATGCCAGTACGACGTATGCGTTCGAGAAGATCTGGATCGGTGGGCGAATCGCTGCGGGCATTCAGGTAATGCGCCACCGTCAGCGTCGTTCGGCGCAGGAATGAGGCATCGCTCTGGAGTTGAAGGGAGATCGCGCTGACATACTGGGCAAGATGACTGCGTCGGATGTCGAGCTGCTTGGCAGCCGCAAGCCCGCCGAGCAGGATGGCCGATACGATGACGATCGCAATTAGGAGGCCGACTGT
Source organism: Cupriavidus sp. HMR-1 (assembly GCF_000319775.1). Classification (NCBI taxonomy): domain Bacteria; kingdom Pseudomonadati; phylum Pseudomonadota; class Betaproteobacteria; order Burkholderiales; family Burkholderiaceae; genus Cupriavidus; species Cupriavidus sp. HMR-1. Next base: position 15,830 of record NZ_ANKP01000051.1, on the reverse strand, counting down.
GGCGTAGTAGAGCTGACGCTGCCGTCTTGCGTTGCGCGCCAGCGAAGCAAACGCCTGCGCCAGCGACTCCTGTGTGCGATCGAGTATTTGCTGCATTTGAAGGATCAGATCAGGCCGTTCTCATAGGCGTAGCGAATAAGGTCCGTATTGGTTTGGACGCTCAGCTTGCGCATGGCAACGGTTTTCTGACTGGAGATCGTGCTCACCGACCGCCCGAGCTTGTTGGCGATTTCGGTGAGCTGGAAGCCCTGCGCATAGAGCCGGACGACATCGAGCTCACGCAATGTCAGCTCCGTGGCTGGGGCGGCCGTGGCCGCCGCGGTGGCGCTGTCCAGCACCGCCCGAATCGACGGCGAATAGAAATGGCCGTTGCTGATGGTGACATGGATACAGGCGCGCACGATTTCGTCGAGTTCGTCTTCCTTGCTGACGAACGCGCGCGCGCCGAGCTTCATCGCGCGGCTGACCACGCCAGGGTTCGTCTGGGCGCTGACCACCACGATGCGCGTGTCCGGATGGCGCCTGTGTAGTTTGCGCAATAGATTGAATCCGTCCAGTGACGTATCGCCATGCCCCATGCTGAAGTCGGTGACGGCAACGTCGACCGGATTCTGCGTCAAGGCGTCAACCAGTTCACTGCCGTTGGTGCATTCACATGCCACCTGGAAGCCGGGAGTACGCTGCAGGCAATCTCGCAAAGCGACAACGACGAGCGGATGATCATCCGCCAGCGCCACCCGAATGGTTTTCGCAGTCATGCATCAATGTCCTTTCGCAGCCAGGCAACGCATTCGGGCGAACGCGCTGCGTGAGGGGGTTTAGCTATCTGAAAATTAGGGAAATTACTCTATATCGTATCGGCGCGAGATAGTCGTACCTGTTTAGTCGAAATTGTTTGCGATCAACTTGTGTTGTAACTGTTCGATAGCGAATGTCACTATGGCATCTCAACTGCACGAATATCGTCGCAGTCGTGATGGAGACGGGAGAGTCATGCGGAGGCGTTCGGGCAAGAGTCGTAAGGCGAAGATTCTCGCAATTAACTAATCAAACTAAAATCGTACTTCGACTGATTTTGATGGTTTCGATGCAAATAAATCGAAGGCAGGTAAGGCGATAGGTGGGACAAATCGACGATTTAGCTTGAAATTCTGCGCGACGCGGAGAGCTGACGGTCGAGCGCGGCGGACAAGTCTCCATACTGAGGGAGAAGCGTTGTGGCGCTGGTGATGAAGCTGTGACACCGTTGCGATTGAGATGAGGTGATCGCCTTGAGCATGACCGCCGCAGGATGGGAGAAAGCACCGTGGCGGGCGAGCCATGCCGGGACCTCGTCGCCGTCGCCGTCGCGCAAGCGCAGAAGCATCAAAAGCTCGACGGGAATGGCCTGCTCGACGGGGTGATCGAAGTCGAACAGCGAGTGGTCGGTGTCGAGCCGGCATTGGTTGACGTGTCTGTCGGCCAGCTCACGAGCCAGCGGCGCGAATGCGATATCGCTATCCTGCCAGTGCTCGACGATCTTTGAGAGTACGGCGTCACCCTTCTGGAACGTGGCTTGCGGCACACCGACCCCAAGCGCCTGACCCGCGACACCGATGATCAAGCCGGTCATGCCACTGACCGGGTGCAGGGAAGCCAGCTCGCTGCTGGTGCCGAACCAGGCTTGCAGTGCGAAGGCAGCGAGTTCGCGCCACTCCAGCGCTAGCAGCATCGCTACCTGCAGGGCCATATCGCGTTCGTATGCCTGACGGCTGTGCGGGCCACTCCATTTTTCCTTGTGGAGCGCCAGCGCATGTGTGCCGGCGATGGACTCGATGACGCCGAGTTGCAGGGAGGTCACGTTGGGGGGCGGGCATGCTTCGTCGCCGCTCAGGTCGATCGCGCGCCATTGCCGCAGCCGCCCGAGCCAGAACATCGCACGGGCGGCTCGTGGCAGCGGCACGGCATTTGGTGCGACGAGGAACGCTGAGAGTGTGTCCCGATACATCCCGTTGAGCGCTTCCGCCTGGGCCTGCGCCGTTTGCAGGATGGCTTTTCGCCGGTGTTCCGTCTCCCGTAACGTGCTGGATTTCGTCTGCATTGTGTGTCTCGCCCGTGATGAATGAGTGGATGAGCAAAAACACTACGGGCTGGGGAGTGTCGGGTCCATCGCTATTCCTTGAAATGTGCGATGTATGCCGCCGCGCCGCGAACGTCGGCTGCGTCACAATACATTCGACCAGACCATGGTCTTTCGTCGCGCGCCACTTGCCGTTGGTTTTGGTGGCATTCTCTAAGCCGCGCGTGCCAGCTGTTTTCGTTGCATCGCGCCGTACAACCCCCGCATGGAGGTGTGCCATGGCAATGCGTCAATTCGCCGAGTTTCCCGCCAACGAACGTCAGGATCTCGAAGCCTTGTTCCGGCAGGTTGGTCTTGCAGCCCAGGAGTTCGAAGTTTTCGATGTAAACGGAACGTCAGCCCGTCAGGTGACGGTGCGGCGGCAGCGTACCGGCGCGGAAAGCGTCTACGAGGCCGGCCCGGGGTCGGCGTGGATCGAGGAATTCGAGAGCGATCTTGAATGCGGCCTGTTCGGGCAGGTATCTACCCAGTAATCCGCAAACGCGCACGCATTTACGTGGTCATGTAGCCGCCGGGCTCGCCTTCGGTCATCAGTGGCGTCCTCGCTCGCCACCGCGGCCGACGATCGACGCCCCGGCGATCAGTTCCGTGAGGAGTGCCAGCGATGCCGCACCGGGCATGCGGCAGGGGTCGAGTTCACCTTGCGCGGAGTACTTGAGCAGCGTCGCGGCATTGAGCTTGCCCGCGTTGACGCGCCCCATCGACCAGCCGGCAAAGGCGCGCTCGGCGATCTCTTCGTAGCTCAGCAGCACGACGTGGTGGTGGCGATCATCGCGGCCGATATTCAGGAAAAGCCGGGAAACGGCTTCCCGATCACCTTCCAGCGCCTGGAGGAAGACGGTGTTGCTGTGGCACAGCACGCCGGTGATGCCATGACGTAGGTTCTGTTCCAGGCTGGTGTCGAGGATGGCATCCAGCACATCGGCGTCAAGCGGCTGTCTTGCACGGCTGGCGTAGAGCAGGCGGACTAGCATCGGTGTTCCCTCCGGGCAGCGAGTCAGCGGCGATTGAGATTCAGCAGGGTGAGAAATTCACGGCGCAGCTTGTCGTCCTTGAGGAACGAGCCGCGCATGACACTGTTGGTCATCTTGGCATCGGTATCGCGCACGCCACGCCAGTGCATGCAGAAGTGCTCGGCTTCCATGACGATCGCCAGGCCGTCTGGATTCATCTTCTCCTGCAACAGATCGGCGATCTGCGCTACGGCTTCTTCCTGAATCTGCGGTCGGCACATGATCCATTCAGCCAGTCGCGCGTACTTGGACAGGCCGATCAGATTGGAGTGGCGGTTCGGCATCACCCCCACCCACAAGCTGCCGATGATCGGGCACAGGTGATGAGAGCAGGCGCTGCGCACGCGGATGGGCCCGACGATCATCAGCTCGTTGAGCTGTTCCACGTTCGGAAACTCGGTCACGTCCGGCGCCTTCGCGTAGCGTCCCGCGAAGATCTCCTTGAGATACATCTTGGCTACACGGCGAGCGGTCTCGCGTGTGTTGTGATCCTGGTCGACGTCGATCACCAGCGTGCGTAACACCTCTTCCATGCGGGCTTCGACCTCGGCCTGCAGGGCTTCGAGTTCACCGTGCTCGATATGGCGAGAGATATTGTCGTTGGCATGGAAGCGCTCGCCGGCAGCCTCGATGCGCGCCCGAATCCGGTTGGATACGGGCGAGGCGGTGGGCGTGTGCTCGGGGCGATCGGACTGATCCTTGTGTGACATGAGTGGCCGCAGGGAGTTGGGCGTCGGCGCACGCGGTGCGCGGTGCTTCACTATATGGCAGTTGGCATTGCACCACAACCTGCAACAACCTGCTGCTGGGCATGGCCTCAGCGCAGTACCGCCAGGGCCGGGAGCAATGCCAGCGGCATGACGAGCGCACCGGTCTTCAGGAAGGTGCCGGCGCTGACCATATGACCTTCACGGCGCAGGGCGGTCAACCAGAGCAGGGTGGCCAGCGAGCCGGTAATGGACAGGTTCGGGCCCAGGTCCACACCGATCAGCACGGCAGCCGTGACGGTATCCGAAGCGTGGCCGGCCGCCAGCGCCGAGGCTGCGAACAGTCCAGCCGGCAGGTTATTGACGATGTTGCTCGTGATGCCGACGAGCACGCCTGCCGCACCGGCGCCAAGCACGGCCTCCGGCCCCTGCAGCGCGGATAGCATCCGCACCCAATGAGCCAGTTGAGCGGTCAAGCCGGTCTGGGCCAGGCCGGCAACCAGGACGAAGAGTCCGGCCACCAACGGCAGGACGCCCCAGGACACTTCCTTAAGCGCCGGGACCAGTAGTCGCGGCTGGGTGGCGCAGACGACAGTCAGGGTCAACAGACCACCGATGAACGTTGGCCAGCCGAGATCTTGCCCGTGCAGCGAGGCCGTCAACAGTGCCGCTCCGGTCAGCATGATGCCCAGCGTCGTCAGCCATGCCTGGAGCGTCAGAGGGGGCGTCGGCACGTCATTCTCGATCGGCTCGGCCAGTGCATCGCGTTGCGTCCAGTACAGGACGATGAACGTCATGGCGATGGCCACCACCGATGGCAGCGTGAAGCGTGCCAGCCAGCTGGACAGGGGCGGCATCCGGTCACCGAACAGCACGAGGTTGGCCGGATTGGAGATTGGCAGGAGAAAGCTCGCCGCATTGGCGATGAACGCGCAGGCGTAGAGATAGGGCAACGGGTGCCTGACACGTGCCGCGCGCGTCGCGGCGATGACCGCGGGCGTGAGGACGACTGCGGTGGCATCGTTCGACATGAATGCTGTCACCGCAATGCCGAAACCATAGACCAGCGCAAACAGCTTGCGCGCCGACCCTTGCGCGGCGCGCACGGCCAGCGCGGCCACATGATCGAACAGGCCCGTCTTGCGGGCGAGTTCCGAGATCAGGATCATCCCGGCCAGGAACAGATAGACGTCGTTGCCGCGTGCCACGGCTTCGAGAGCGTCGCGCCATGGCAGCAGTCCCGCCACGCATAGCACCAGCGCGCCAGCCATTGCCCAGAACGGCTCGGGCAGGCGGAAGGGCCGGAACAGCACGCCCGCCGTGGATAGCGCCGCGACGCTCCAGATCAGCGGTGTCGCGTAAGCGGGCATGTCGGCCGTGGTCACAGGCCGGAAGCAGTAGGACGTTGGGACGATACCTGCGGCGATATCTCAAGCGCTGCAGGGGTCGGCGCCGCGGCTGTCGGTGCGCCGGGAGGGTTTCCGTCGGCAGGTACGTCCGGCGTGACAGTCGGCGGCGGGAATCCAATCGATGCAAGCCCGTGGGATCCGTCCGCGTTCTCCGCGTAGGCCCAGTCGTCATTAAGGCGGGCAAGCTGCGGTGGCGTCGGGAAGCTGGCTTCTGGCGCGCCGGCCAGGCGTCCTTCCATGTAGGCAGCCCAGATGGGCAGCGCGGTGGTCGCGCCGAACTCGTGTCGGCCCAGGCTGCGATTGTCATCGAAGCCCATCCACGTCACGGTTACCACATCACCCGCGTAGCCGGCGAACCAGCCGTCGACCGAATCGTTGGTGGTGCCGGTCTTGCCGGCCACATCGTCGCGGCGCAAATAGCGTTTCACGCCGGTACCGGTACCCTCGTCCACCACGCTTTGCAGCAGGCTGTTCATCACGAACGCATTGCGCTCGGAGATCACGCGCGTCACCTCCGCTGCGTTCTGCGCGGCAAACAGCACGTTTCCGTCGCCATCCGTGATCTTGTCGATCAGATAGGGTTCGATGCGGTGGCCCTGGTTGGCGAACACGCCATAGGCGGCCGCCAGTCGCAGCGGCGATGTGGTGCCCGTGCCCAGTGCCAGCGGCAGATACGGCGGCAGCCGTTTGGTGGAGAAGCCGAACTTGCCAGCGAAGTCGATCGCGTAGGGGATGCCGATGGCGCGCAGCGTGCGGATGGCAGGCAGGTTGCGCGATTCCGCCAGCGCCTGACGTACCGTGATCGGGCCGACGAAGCGATTGTCATCGTTCGACGGTTGCCAGCGCGGGTCGTCCAGCGGCGCGTCGTTGATCAGCGTGCCGGGAGAAATGCCGCGCTCCAGCGCGGCCGAATAGATGAACGGCTTGAACGTGGATCCCGGCTGGCGCTGTGCTTGCGTGGCATGGTTGAATCGGCTCGTATCGAAACTGGCGCCGCCCACCATGGCTTCTATCGCACCGGTGCTCGCGTCGAGCGAGACCAGTGCCGCCTGGGGCAGGGCGACCTGAGCCTTCGCCGAACCGTGCCGCTTGCCGTAACTGGCCAGTCCGGCTTGCACGGCGTCGTACGCCATTGTCTGGCGCACCGACGACACCGTGGTGTAGACATTGATGCCGCGCGTATAGGCTTCGTCGCCGAAGCGGTCGAACGCCAGTTGCCGTGCCAGTTCGGCCACGTATTCCGCGTGCCCGCTGAAGCTGCCGTTGGCGTCGCGGCTCACCACGAGTTGCGCGCCGCGCGCCTCGCGATACTGGTCCTGCGTGATCATGCCCAGCGCCAGCATCCGGCCGAGCACATACTCCTGGCGACGTTTGGCGCGCGGGTAGTTCACCTGCGGATTCATCGTCGAGGGTGCCTTGGGCAGCCCCGCCAGCATCGCGGTCTCCGCCAGAGAGAGCGACGCGAGCGGCTTGCCGAAGTACGTCTGAGCGGCGCTGCCGAAGCCGTAGGCGTGCTCGCCCAGGTAGACCTGGTTCATGTAGAGCTCAAGGACTCGGTCCTTGGGCAGCGTGCGGTCGATCTGCCATGCCAGCAGGACTTCGTACCATTTGCGGGCCAGCGTCTTTTCGCGGGACAGGTAGAAATTGCGCGCCACCTGCATCGTGATGGTGGATGCGCCCTGCGCGTAGCCCTCGCCGAGGTCTGCCAGTGCCGCGCGGACCAGGCCGGGGATGTCCACGCCAGCATGGTTGTAGAACTGGTCGTCCTCGGCCGCGAGTAGCGCCTCGGTCATCAGCTTCGGCATTTTCTCGATCGGGATGAACTCCCGATGCTCGGCGCCAAACTCGCCAATGAGAACGTCGTCGCTGGTGAACACGCGCAGCGGTACCTGGGGACGATAGTCGCGCAATGCGTCGACCGAGGGGAGTTGCCGCAGGCTGACTACCGCGGCAAAGCCGACGAGCAGGACGCCGGCGGCTCCCAGCGCCGCGACGACGCCGGCAGCCTTGACTGCAAATTTTTTCATGGCGCGCATTCTACCGTGCTGCGGGGAGCGGCAAAGGCACACCGGATTCGGTATGGTCGGAGGGAGGATGCTGTTGGGTGCGGTCTGGCGGCTGATGCGGCACTTCCCGCGCGAATTCGCACAGCGCGTGCCATGTCTCCCAACGCTCGATGATCGTGTAGTGATCGACCCCCGAAATCATCTGCAGCGCGACCGGGCCGGGCCAGGCCGCCATCAGCCGTTCAGAGCATTCGTGGGGCACGACGTCGTCGCTCTCGGCCAAAAGGACCTTGGTGCTCTGGACCACCTTCTTGCAATGCGAGATCGAATCGAAGTGATGCCGCATCAACTGACGTAGGGGTACCAGCGGAAAGCGCTTTCGCACGATCTCGAGCAGGGAATCGTATGGCGTGATCAGTTGCAGGCTTTCGAAATCCTGCAGGTCGGCAAGCTGGATCGCCACGCCGGTGCCGAGCGAGCGTCCCACCACATGCACCCGCACGCCGGGGAAGGCCCGGCGAAGATGCAGCAGGAACTGGCTGGCATCGGCAACGGCAGCCGCCTCGGAGGGCATCCCGTCCGAGTGACCGATTCCGCGATAGTCGAACGTCGCGAAGCCCATCCCGTGCGGCAGCCACTTCATGAACTGAAGCGTTTCCAGCACATCTTCGCCCCGTCCCGGCAGATAGAACAACAGGTCGCCCACGCCCTCGTGGTCGGCGTGGTAGCAGTAGCCGCGAAACTGGCCGCCCGGCACGGCATGCGAGTAGCCGACGATGCCGTCCGGCAGATCGCGCGGCGGGCGCCGGCGTGCATCGAAGAGCAGCCGTTCCTGGTTGATGGTCAGGTAGGTCCAGTAGCAGACGAAGCCTCCGGCGGTCACGAGCGTGGCGGCCAGCGTTCTGCGCAGGAGTGAAAACATGGGGGCGAAGGGTTGGTCACGGGCGAACGATCTTGCCCAGCCTAACCGAAAAATGGGTAACGCGGCGTTGGACCGGGCCGGGTGCCCGCGAGTTCTTGTACGATATGCCGCATATCGAATCCAGGCCCAGGAGGGCTGTTGCGCATGAACGACGAACAGAAGCGCGCCGAAGAAGCGCAAGCCATGGAGCGTGTGGTCAATGCCACGCGCCAGGTTCAGGTGGCGTTTACCGCCCTGCTGAGCCAGTATCCCCCGCAGGGCGCCGGCAAGCCGTCGAAGCTTGCGCTGCAAACCTTCGACGCGGCCCTGCAGGGTCTTGAAGACGCCCAGGCTGGCTTCGACGAGATCCTCAACGACCTGCTCGACGGCAACCGCTGACGCGTCTCACTCCAGCGTGAATCGCGCCTCGCGCACCGAGGCTGAATCCAGGCCGATCTGAAGATTGAAATCGCCCGGTTCGGCCACGTATTCGAGGCGCGCGTTATAGAACTTGAGCGTGTCCTCGGTGACGGGGAATTCGATCGCGCGCGATTCGCCGGGCGCGAGCATCACCTTGCGGAATCCCTTGAGTTCCTTGACCGGACGCACGACCGATGCGGTTACGTCCTGCACGTAGAACTGCACTACCGTTTCCCCGGCGTACTTGCCGGTGTTCTTCACGGTCACGCTGGCGTTGATCGTCCCGTTGCGGGCCAGTTTCGGGCTCGACAGCCGGATATCGGACACGCTGAACGTGGTGTAGCTCAGGCCGTAGCCGAACGGGTAGAGCGGGCCGGATTCTTCCTCGAAGTACTGCGATGTGTAGTTGGCCGGCTTGCCTGGCGTGAACGGTCGGCCAATGCGGAGGTGGTTGTAGTACGTCGGAATCTGGCCGATCGAGCGCGGGAACGAGACCGGCAGCTTGCCCGACGGGTTTTCGTCCCCGAACAGTACGTCCGCGACCGCGTGGCCGCCTTCGGTACCGGCGTACCAGGTCTCGAGCATCGCGTCAGCGTTGTCCTTCTCCCAGTTGACCGTCAGGGGGCGGCCGTTCATCAGTACCACCACCAGCGGCTTGCCGGTGGTCTTCAGCGCCTTGAGCAGTGCCTCCTGGCTGCCCGGCAGCGACAGGCTCGTGCGGCTCGAGGCTTCATGAGACATGCCGCGCGACTCACCCACGGCCACGACGATCGCGTCGGCATCGCGTGCCGCGCGTACCGCCTCGTCGATCATCTCTCCCGGCGAGCGCTTGTCCTGCACCACCTCGGGGCTGTCCCAGTTCAGGAAGTTCAGATAGCCGACCACGCGGGCGTCGTCGGTCACGTTGGCGCCGCGCGCGTATATCACCTCGCCCTTGCCGGCCAGCGCGTCGCGCATACCCTGCAGCAGCGAGACGGATTGACGAGGCTTGCCCGCAGCGGACCAGCTACCCAGGATGTCGATCTGCGCGTCGGCCAGCGGGCCGATCACGGCCACCTTGCCTGACTTGCGCAGCGGCAGCGTCTGGTTGCGGTTTTCCAGCAGCACGATGGACTTGCGGGCGGCCTCACGTGCTTCGGCACGGTGCAGGCGGCTCTCCGCGTCGACATCGGCCGGGTCCTGGGCCGCCACACCGATACGGCGGAACGGGTCGGCGAACAGGCCCATGTCGTACTTCGCGCCAAGCACCTCGCGCACGGCATCGTCGATCAGCGCTACCGGCACGGCGCCCGATTTCACGAGGGTCGGCAGTTGTTCCAGATAGCGCGTGTCCGCCATGCTGATGTCGACACCGGCTTCGATGGCCAGCTTAGCCGCCTCGCGGCCGTTGCTGGCCACGCCGTGGCGCAGCAGTTCGTCGATCGCGCCGTGGTCACTGACCGTGACACCCTTGAAGCCCCATTCCTTGCGCAGCAGGTCGCGCAGCAGCCATCTGTTGGACGTGGCGGGCTGGCCGTTGATCGAGTTCAGCGCGATCATCACGCCGCCGGCGCCCGCGTCCAGACCCGCGCGGTAGGGCGGCAGGTAGTCTTGGTACATGCGCTGCAGGCTCATGTCCACGGTGTTGTAGTCACGCCCACCCTCTACCGCGCCGTACAGCGCGAAATGCTTGACGAAGGCCATCAGGCTGTCGGCATTGGCCGGGGACGTGCCCTGGAAGCCCTTGACGCTTGCGCGCGCGCATTGCGATACCAGATATGGGTCCTCGCCGAATCCTTCCGAGGTGCGGCCCCAGCGGGGATCGCGCGAGATGTCGACCATCGGCGCGAACGTGGCGTCGATGCCATCTGCGGCGGCTTCTACGGCTGAAATCCGCGCGGTCTTTTCCACCAGATTCATGTCCCAACTCGATGCCAGGCCAAGGCTGATCGGGAACACGGTGCGATGACCGTGCACCACGTCGTAGGCGAAGAACATCGGAATCTTCAGCCGGCTCTGCATGACTGCCGCATGCTGCAGCGGACGGTTTTCCGCTTGCGTGATGGAGTTGAACGTGCCGCCCACGCGGCCTGCCGCGATCTCCTTGATGAGCTGCGGCTGCGGCATCTCGGGCCCGATGCTGATCAGGCGGAGCTGGCCGATCTTCTCGTCGAGCGTCATCCGGCCGATCAGATCGGCGATGAGCGCCTGCTTGTCGGACTTGCCGGTGGCTTGGACGTCCGCCGCGTAGGCTGACGAAACGGAGGTTGGCGCAATCAAGGGCGCGCAGGCAAAGCCAGCCGCGAGGGCCAGCATGGAAAGCATTCGCATGTTGCTTTTGTCTCTGATGGGCGGATTGCCGTAGCCTCGTCCGGCAATGATGCGGCACGGAGGATGACCCGGCTGTCGCCATGTGTCTGACAGGCTAGTCAGGCGAAATGGGTTATTTTTGTGAACTGCGCCGCAAGTCTACAGCCTTATACGCCATACACTGGCAATCTTGTGGCCTTTGATCGATGTCTGTACCTGGAGGGTTTTGTGGTTCTTGCCGTCTTTGCCGCGTCTTTGCGTAACAGGATGAAACTTCTCTTGCCGGGGCTTGTGTTTGCCGGGTGCCTTGTCGGCGTGTCGCCGGCCGCCCATGCCTTTTCGCTCGACGACGTGACCGCGCGTGCCAAGAAACTGGCGGAGCAGCCTTATGCGGCGCCGGTCAGCAACCTGCCGCCGGTGTTTGCCCAGATGCAGTTCGCCGATTACATCAAGATCCAGCCGAAGCTGGATCATCTGGCCTGGAACGACCAGGGCACACCGTTCCGCCTGGGCTTCTATCACCAGGGCATGCAATTCAGCTCGCCGGTTCGCATTAGCGAAATCGTCGGCGGCAAGGTCCAGGAGATTCGCTACGACGCAAGCCGCTTCGACTTCGGCGATCTGAAGCTGGACCGTGCGGCGACGAACAAGCTGGGCTATGCCGGCTTTCGCGTGCTGTATCCGGTCAACCGGGCCGACAAGCTCGACGAAGTCATGAGCGTGCTTGGCGCCAGCTATTTCCGCGTGATCGGCAAGGGGCAGGTCTATGGCCTGTCGAGCCGTGGCCTTGCCATCAATACGGGTCTGTCCGAGCCAGAGGAATTCCCGGCCTTCCGCGAGTTCTGGATCGAGCGGCCGAACCCGCAGGACAAGCGCGTCGTGTTCTACGCGCTGCTCGATTCGAAGAGCGCCACGGGCGCCTATCGCTTCGAACTCCATCCGGCCGAGGACGCGACGCTCAAGGTGCAGGCGCGCGTCTTCATGCGTGGCCCGGTGACGAAGGTTGGCATCGCTCCGCTGACCAGCATGTTCCTGTTCGGGCCGAACCAGCAGCGCGACGCCAACAACTTCCGCCCGGCGTTGCACGATTCGAATGGCCTGGCCATCCACACCGGAGACGGGGAATGGCTGTGGCGGCCACTGAACAACCCGAAGCACGTGGCGCTGAGCACGTTCGCAGTCAACAATCCGCGCGGCTTTGGCCTGTTGCAGCGCGGGCGGGAGTTCTCGGCCTACGAAGACCTGAAGGACCGCTACGATCTGCGCCCGAGCGCGTGGATCGAGCCGCAGGGTGACTGGGGCAAGGGCAAGGTCGAACTGGTGGAGATTCCCACGCCCGACGAGACCAACGACAACATCGTCGCGTTCTGGACGCCGGACCAGTTGCCGCCAAAGGGGCAGCCGATTCGCGCCGACTACACCATGCACTGGACCATGGACGAGCGCGCGATCTTTGCGAAAGACCTTGCATGGGTCAAGCAGACGATGCGGACTGCGGGCGAGATCACGCAGGCCAACCTGATTCGCCATCTCGACGGCAGCCTTGGATTCGTGATCGACTTTGAAGGCCCGGTGCTGGCGAATCTGCCGCCGAACACGCCGGTGCAGCCGTCGTTCAGCGTCAGCGACAACGCGGAGGTGATCGAGAATGTGATCCAGCCGAATCCCGTGACCAAGGGCTATCGTGTGACGCTGCGCATCAAGGTCAAGGACCCGAAGAAGGTGGTGGAAATGCGCGAGGCGCTGGTATCGAACGGCAAGGTGCTTAGCGAGACCTGGAGCTACCAGATTCCGCCCGACACGGTGAATCAGGTCGTGTCGGGACAGACGGTGCGCTAGGCGTAGCCAGTGTCAGCGGCGGCCCATCTGTGCCCGCAATGGTTTGAGCAGATGGGCCAGGCCGTTGTGGTCGAGCTCGTGCATCAGTGCCAGCAGACGGCCGATTTCCCCCGGAGGAAAACCCTCCCGGGCAAACCAGTTCAGGTAGTTGCCCGGCAGGTCGGCGATCAGCGTGCCCTTGTGCTTGCCGAAGGGCATTTCACGTGTCACGAGCAGGAGTAGGGATTCGCTGTCCGGCAACATGATGGCGATCTCCGGGAATGGTCGAGCGCGCATTGTAGCGCCGGCAGCGCCCCGACAGCCTTGCCAGGCCGTGCTACCTGTCTCCCGTCGCCCAGTCGATCGCGGCATCGAATAGCTTGATGCCCGCGCCGGACAGGTTCGTGAACGTATCGTTGCCGAGGAAGAACATCACGCGACGGGCGGGCGCGAGCGACTCGTAGTCCATCGTTGCCCCTTTCTCGTAGGTGAAGATGGCCGCCTTCTCGGGCTGCCCGTAGAGCGTGGCGATGATGCTGGCGCCGAGTCCGGGCTTGCCCCAGTTCATTGCCGCCTGTTTCCGATATACGTTCGTGGCGCCAGCCGGCAGCCCTGCCGCGACGGGATGCGGGGCGTTGACCAGCCACACAAAGCGCTCGCGTCGGGATTCGCCGTAATCGGTGTCCAGATGCTTGCCTGTCATGGCCAGATCGTCCAGCAGGTCGCCCTCCCAGGTCAGCAGCGGCACCGCCAATTCGCGCCAGCCCGCGCCGACCTGCTTCGCGGAGATCGTTGACGACAGGATCACGAGGCGGACGTCACCTGCGTTCGATGCCGGGGTGTCCTGGTTCAGCATCCTGACGGTGAATCCGCGTCCTTCCAGGTGGAGGCGGATATTCTGGTCGACGTCGGCATTCGGCCCATTGGTTTGCATGACCAGCGCGACGGTGCCGCGCGACGCGGTGGCCGCAAGGGTATTGGACGCCATGCCGCAAGTAGCGAGCATGGCGCCGATCGTAAGCGTGCGGCGGAGCAGGGAAACTGGCATCGTGAATCCTTAGAACTCGAAAGTGGTCAGCAACGTGACCTGACGTGGGTCGCCGACGGCGACTGCATACTGGTTGACCGCCGACGGGTAGTACACGCGGTTGAACAGGTTCTTGACGTTCAGCTGCATACGCATCTTTTGCCCGCCGACCCGCGTTTCGTACGTGGCGAAGGCATCGAACACCGTATAGGCTGGCAGCCAGAAGCTGTTGGCCGAATCGCCGGGACGATTGCCGACGTAGTGCGCGCCACCGCCGAGCCGGAGGCGGTCACCCCCGAAAATTTCGCCGAAGTCGTAGACCGCCGACAGCGCGGCCGTGTGCTGCGCAACGTTCCAGAGCCGGTTGCCGGCGTACTTGGGGTCTTCGGTGGTCTTGGCGTCGATATAGGCGTAGCTGGCAATCACGTTCCAGCGCCGGCCGATCTGGCCGGTTACGTCGAGTTCCACGCCGCTCGATCGTGCGCGCCCCGATGTGCGCCAGTCGGTCAGTCCGGTGGTCGGGTTGAACTGCGAGACGAGCACGTCGCGCTTGTCGATGTTGAACAGCGCCAGCGTGCCGCTCACCCCGCTGGCCAGATCGACCTTGCCACCGAGTTCCCAGGATTGGGCCTGTTCCGGGGCGATCGACGCGTCGATCACCGCGCCGCCGCTGAGCGGTGCGATCGTCGAATTCGGCTTCAGCGATTGCGTATAGCTACCGTAGAGGGAAAGCGCCGGCGTCCATTTGTAGACGATGCCGGCGCGTGGCAGCCACTTCTGGTCCGAGATATCCGTGTTCGTGACGAACGGTCGGCCGCGTCCGGCTACCTGGCTGTAGCTCAGGTAGCGTGCGCCGCTGACCAGGATCCATTTGTCCGTCAGGTACAGGCTGTCCTGGAAGAACAGCGACGTGGCGTGCAGGGTGTCGGTCTGGTCGCTGTCGCTCGCTGATATCGTGGTGGATGGCGTCTCGCGGCCATAGACCGGATTCCAGAAGTTGAATGGTGCGGCAGCCTTCTGGCGCAACATGTTCTGTCGATAGATGCGACGGTATTCGCTGTCCATGCCCACCTGCAGTTCGTTACGCAAGCCGGCGACGCGGAAATTGCCGCTGACGTACGCCACGCCGTAGCTGTCGGTGCTCAACGCGCCGTCCGTGCCGTCGTTGCGGCGAGTGACGGCGCCGGTGACGGGGTTCAGCCCGGTATTGCGCAACTGTCCGGCGTCATAGCCTTCGCGGTTGTAGCTATAGCCGAAATGGGCCCGCCAGTCCGTATTGAACTGATGGTCGACGGTCAGTTGCGCGAGGTGCGACTCGCCATGCATTTCATTGAGCGGATCGTCGATGCGCTGGCGGCTTGGAATCGGTAGCGGTTCCATCGTGCGCGGATCAAGTGCCGTGCCGCGATCGAATGGATAGAGGAACTTGCGGTACTCATACGACAGATTGACCTGGGTGTCCTGGCCATACCAGGCTATCGAAGGCGCGATCAACGTCTCGCGGTGCTCGCCGAAATTGCGCCAGTACGATTCGTCGACGTAGTCGGCCACCAGCCGGTAGGCCAGTCCGGTGGTGCCAATGCCGCCCGTGGTGTCGATCGTGCCGCCTGCGCCGTTCTTGCCATGCCCGTAGGTGGTGCCCAACAGCGAGAGCGAGGTGGAACGCTGCAGCGACGGGCGTTTGCTAACGATGTTGATCACGCCGCCCGGATCCATGATGCCGTAGAGCAGTGACGCGGGTCCCTTGAGTACTTCGACGCTATCGGCATTGGCGTTGAGACTGCGGCCTTGTACCAGCGGCATGCCATTGCGCATGATGGAGCCGTCGCGGTTGTCGCCAAAGCCGCGCTTCATGACGGCGTCCATCGTGCCGGCCAGCGTGTTGCCCTGCGTGATGCCGCTGATGTTGTTGACGGCGTCGTCGAGGTTGCGTGGCCGTTGGTCGGCCATGACCTGCGCCGGCACGACATTGACGGCCTGCGGGGTATCCAGCAACGGTACGTCCGACCGAAGCACCGATGTGGTGGGCGGCGCGCGATAGCTCTCGGCGTCGGCACTGACCGTGACCGGCGGCAGCGCGGCCACGTGGCGATCTGTGGCGGGCCGGCCCTCGGCCTGGGC
>NZ_ANKP01000050.1:0-52925 GCF_000319775.1 Cupriavidus sp. HMR-1 | reverse complement strand
CGAGGCGCGCGCGCGGCGGCCTCCGCCGGCCGCTTGGCGGGATTCGGAGGAACCGGGGAAGTCGTGGCCTCGGCGGGCCGGGACGGAACAGGTTTGGCGGGGCGTTGTGCTGACATTGGCCGGGATTATAATCCGCCGCATGAACGCCAGAACCGACTCCCCGCAGCAGGACCCCGATCCTGCCTCCGCCCCGCTCCCGCTGCCCGTAAAGGCCGCGCCCGACACCCAGAAGCCGCCCGTCGCCACGGAGCTTGCCGAGCCCGCCGGCCCGGACCAGCAGCAGTTCGTCGACTGGCTGCGATCGGTCGCGCCCTATATCCATGCCTTCCGGGGCAAGACCTTCGTGATCGCCTTCAGCGGCGAACTGGTCAAGGCCGGGGTGCTCAACGGACTGGTCAACGACGTGGCGCTGCTGCACGCGATGGGCATGCAGATTGTGCTGGTGTTCGGGTCCCGACCGCAGGTGGAAGAACAGCTCGCGCTGCGCAATGTCCAGTCGCAGTACGCGGAAGGCATCCGAATCACCGACAACGCCGCGCTGGAATGCGCCAAGGAAGCCGCCGGCGAACTGCGCCTCGACATCGAGGCCGCGTTCAGCCAGGGGCTGCCCAACACGCCGATGGCTGGCGCCCAGCTTTCCGTGGTGTCGGGCAACTTCATCACCGCGCGCCCGGTGGGCATCGTCAATGGCGTGGACTATCAGCACACCGGTCTGGTCCGCAAGATCGACGGCGACTCGATGCGCATGTCGCTATCGCACGGCAAGGTGGTGCTGCTGTCGCCGCTCGGCTTCTCGCCGACCGGCCAGGCATTCAACCTGTCGATGGAGGACGTGGCCAGTGCCACGGCCAGCGCGCTCAAGGCGGACAAGCTGATCTTCATCACCGAGGTACCCGGCGTGCCCGACCAGGTGGGCAAGCTGATGAAGGAAATGTCGCTGCGCACCGCCGTGGAACGGCTCCAGAACAACCACCTGCCGCCCGACGTCGCGTACTACCTCCAGCATCTGGTCAAGGCGCTCAAGGGCGGCGTGCCGCGCGCGCACCTGATCCCGTTCTCGCTGGACGGTTCGGTACTGCTGGAGCTGTTCCTGCACGACGGCGTGGGCACCATGCTGTCCGACAGCGACCTGGAAAGCCTGCGTGAAGCCACGCTCGACGACGTCGGCGGCATCCTGCAGCTCATCGCCCCGCTCGAGGCCGATGGCACGCTGGTTCCCCGTGGCCGCCATCTGATCGAGCGCGACATCGACAAGTTCTCGGTGATCGAGCACGACGGCGTGCTGTTCGGCTGCGCCGCGCTCTACGAATTCCCGCGCGAGAACATGGGCGAGATGGCCTGCCTGACCGTATCGCAGGAAGCCCAGGGCACCGGCGACGGCGAACGGCTGCTCAAGCGAATCGAGCGCCGCGCCCGCGCGCTGGGCCTGGAACGCCTGTTCGTGCTCACCACGCGCACCGAACACTGGTTCCTCAAGCGCGGGTTCGTCCACGCCACGGTCGACGATCTGCCCGAAGACAAGCGCAAGCTCTACAACTGGCAGCGCAAGTCGATGGTCCTGATGAAGAAGCTCTGACGCCGCAGTAACAACAAGGTCGGCAGGGGCATGGGCGGATACTCCCGCCCGGCCGGCCAGCTTGGCTACAATAGCGGCCAAACGAACAAGGAGTCCCTCATGGCCCGCACGGTCCATTGCATCAAGCTGAACAAGGAAGCCGAAGGCCTCGACTTCCCCCCGCTGCCGGGCGATCTCGGCAAGAAGATCTGGCAAAACGTGTCCAAGGAAGCCTGGGCCGGCTGGCTCAAGCATCAGACCATGCTGATCAACGAGAACCGCCTGAACATGGCCGACCCGCGGGCGCGCCAGTACCTGATCAAGCAGACCGAGAAGTACTTCTTCGGCGACGGCGCCGACCAGGCCGCAGGCTACGTGCCCCCGCCGGCGGCTTAAGCACTGCCGCTCGCTCCTTTCCCGCCCGCGGGAGGGGAGCCGGGGGAAACGGCCGCCACGTCGAATCCCGCTTTGCCGGGATTCACCGACCGCATGGTCCGGAATTGGCCGACTCCCCCATCACTTCCCGCCGTCCATATGCCGATCGGACTAGTCCGTCCCGCATAGCCTCTCCCCCACCTACCTCTACGCCCGGCGAATAGTCGGCAAATCGCCACAGGCCTAATCTGGCGTCACTCCCCAAAGTGACTTCGGAACCCGGCCATGGCCACCCCAAACCTCCCCTCCAGCAAGCCAGAACCCGTCCCTTCCGGTGCTTGGACGACGCTCTGGTCCAGCACTTTCGCCTTCACGATCTGTTTCGCCGTCTGGATGCTGTTTGCCGTGCTCGGCATTCCGCTCAAGAAGGAACTCGGCCTGAATGACACCGAGTTCGGGCTGCTGGCAGCCACGCCGGTGCTGAGCGGCTCCCTGATCCGCGTGCCGCTCGGCATCTGGACGGACCGCTACGGCGGCCGCGTCGTGTTCTTCGTGCTGATGCTGCTGACGGTGATCCCCATCTGGCTGATCTCGTACGCGCATACGCTGTGGCAACTGCTGGTGCTCGGGCTGTTCGTCGGCCTGGCGGGCGGCTCATTCTCGGTGGGCACGCCGTATGTAGCCCGCTGGTTCCCGCGCTCGCGCCAGGGCCTGGCCATGGGCATCTTCGGTGCCGGCAACTCGGGCGCCGCCTTGACCAAGTTCGTCGCGCCCGCTCTGATCCTGGCCGCCGGCACCTGGGAAATCGTGCCGAAGGTGTACTCGGTGGCGATGCTGATCACCGCCATCGTGTTCTGGCTGTTCTCGCGCAGCAATCCCGCGCACCGCGTTTCGTCGGCCACCAGCTGGCGTGCGCAACTTGCCGTCATGCGTGATCCGCGTGTCTGGCGCTATTCGCAGTACTACTCGGTCGTGTTCGGCGGCTACGTTGGCCTCTCGCTGTGGATGACCAAGTACTACATCGGTGAGTACGGCTTCGACATGAAGACGGCCGCGTTCCTCGCTGCCTGCTTCTCGCTGCCAGGTGGCGTGCTCCGAGCAATCGGCGGCTGGATCTCGGACCGCTACGGCGCGCACCGCACCACGTGGTGGGTCATGTGGGTCAGCTGGGTCACGTTCTTCCTGCTCAGCTACCCGAGGAGCGACTTCACGATCCACACCGCCAACGGCCCGGAGAGCTTCCATATCGCGCTCTCGCCGACGGTGTTCACCATCCTGATGTTCGTGGTCGGTATCGCGTTCGCGGTCGGCAAGGCTTCTGTCTTCAAGTTCATCTCGAACGATTTCACACACAACATCGGCGCGGTCTCCGGCGTAGTCGGTCTGGCCGGCGGCCTCGGTGGCTTCATCCTCCCGATCCTGTTCGGCGCACTGGCCGACCTGACCGGCATCCGCACCAGCTGTTTCATGCTGATGTACGGCGCGGTCTGCGTGAGTCTGGTGTGGATGCACTACAGCCAGCGCGCGGCAAACGCCAGGCCGACGCCCGAAACCCTGCAAACCGCCTGAGTTCGGTCTCCTCGCAAACCAACCTAACTGCATATCATGTCAAGTTCCGTACTGACCCGCTGGGAGCCCGAGAACGTGGCCTTCTGGCGCGACCAGGGCGAGCGCATCGCCTACCGCAACCTCTGGATTTCGATCCCCGCGCTGATGCTGGCGTTCGTGATCTGGATGCTCTGGAGCGTGGTGGCGGTCAACCTCGACCGCGCCGGCTTCCAGTTCACCAAGAACCAGCTCTTCTGGCTGACCGCACTGCCCGCGCTGTCCGGCGCCACGCTGCGCATCTTTTACTCGTTCCTGGTGCCGATCTTCGGCGGCCGCCGTTTCACGGCCATCTCCACGGCGCTGCTGCTGATTCCGGCGCTGGGCATGGGCTTCGCGCTACGCGACCCGTCCACCAGCTACCCCACGCTGCTGATCCTGGCGCTGCTGTGCGGCCTGGGCGGCGCGAACTTCAGTTCGTCGATGGCCAACATCAGCTTCTTCTTCCCGAAGGAAAAGAAGGGCCTGGCCACCGGCCTGAACGCCGGCATCGGCAACCTGGGCGTCTCCGTGGTGCAGTTCGTCACGCCGCTGGTGGTTTCGGTGGCCGTGTTCGGCGCGCTCGGCGGTGAACCGCAGACCTACAAGGCGGCCGACGCCACCCAACAACTCTGGCTGCAGAACGCCGGCTTCATCTGGGTGCCGTTCATCATCGTCGCCTCGCTGGCGGCATGGTTCGGCATGCACGACATCGCCGACGCGCGCGCATCGTTCGCCGAACAGGCCGTGATCTTCACACGCAAGCACAACTGGCTGATGTGCTGGCTCTATATCGGCACGTTCGGCTCGTTCATCGGCTTCTCGGCCGGCCTGGCGCTGCTGACCAAGTCGCAGTTCCCCGGTGTCAACCCGACGGCCTACGCCTTCCTCGGACCGCTCGTCGGCGCACTGACCCGCCCGGTTGGTGGCTGGATCTCGGACAGGCTCGGCGGTGCCCGCGTCACGCTCTGGACCTTCATCGGCATGATCTTCGCAGTCTGCGCCGTGCTGGCCGCCTTGCCTGCCGATGGCGGCGCGGGCAGCTTCCCCGCCTTCCTCGGCGCATTCATCGTGCTGTTCGCCCTGACCGGCATCGGCAACGGTTCGACGTTCCGCATGATCCCCGTGATCTTCCTGACGGAGCGCCAGCGCGCGGCCGGCAAGGACGCCGCCTCGCAGCGGCAGGCCGTGCAGGACGCCGGCAAGGAATCGGCCGCCGTGCTCGGCTTCTCGGGTGCGATCGGCGCCTACGGCGGCTTCTTCATCCCCAAGAGCTTCGGCACCTCGCTGGACCTGACTGGTTCGCCCCTTGCCGCGCTCTACTGCTTCATCGTCTTCTACGTGACCTGTGTGCTCGTGACGTGGTGGTTCTACGCCCGCCGCAACGCCGCAATGCCGTGCTGACAGAACGAACCCCACAGGAGAACCCTACAAAATGAGTCACTTTCTCGATCGACTGAAGTTCCTGTCGCGCGTGAAGTCCACCTACTCGGACGGACACGGCGCGGTGGTCAACGAGGACCGCAAGTGGGAAAACACGTACCGCAGCCGCTGGCAGCACGACAAGATCGTGCGCTCGACGCACGGCGTCAACTGCACCGGTTCCTGCTCGTGGAAGGTCTACGTCAAAAACGGCCTGATTACCTGGGAAACCCAGCAGACCGACTATCCGCGCACGCGCCCCGATCTGCCCAACCATGAACCGCGCGGCTGCCCGCGTGGCGCGTCGTACAGCTGGTACGTCTACTCCGCGCAGCGGGTGAAGTACCCCATGATTCGCGGCCGCCTGATGGAAATGTGGCGCGAGGCCCGCAAGACGATGGATCCGATTTCCGCCTGGGAATCGATCAGCCAGAACCCGGAGAAGGCCCGCCGCTACAAGAGCGTGCGCGGCCAGGGCGGCTTCGTCCGCGCGGACTGGCAGACTGCCACCGAGATCATCGCGGCGGCCAATGCCTACACGATCAAGCAGTATGGCCCCGACCGCGTGATCGGCTTCTCGCCGATTCCGGCCATGTCGATGGTGTCGTACGCCGCCGGCGCGCGCTACCTGAGCCTGATCGGCGGCGCCTGCCTGTCCTTCTACGACTGGTACTGCGACCTGCCGCCGGCCAGCCCGCAGATCTGGGGCGAGCAGACCGACGTGCCGGAATCCGCCGACTGGTACAACAGCACCTACCTGATGGTGTGGGGCTCGAACGTGCCGCAGACGCGCACGCCTGATGCCCACTTCTACACCGAGGTGCGCTACAAGGGCACCAAGACCGTGGCCGTGTCTTCGGACTTCGGCGAAATGGTCAAGTTCGGTGACATCTGGCTCGCGCCAAAGCAAGGTACCGATGCCGCCCTGGCGATGGCCATGGGCCACGTGGTGCTCAAGGAGTTCCACGCCACCGGCAAGTCGGCCTACTTCCGCGACTATGTGAAGCAGTACACCGACATGCCGCTGCTGGTGCTGCTGCGCGAGCAGGACGGCACGCTGGTGCCCGATCACTTCCTCCGCGCTTCGCACCTGGACGGCAATCTCGACCAGGCGAACCATCCCGAATGGAAAACGCTGGCGATCGACGACGCCACGGGCGAAATCGTCGCGCCGAATGGTTCGATCGGCTTCCGCTGGGGCGAAGCCGCCCACGATAACGGCGCGAAGGTCGGCCGCTGGAACCTCGAGATGAAGGATGGCGGCAGTGGCCGCGAGATCGACCAGCGTCTGTCGCTGATCGGTCATGAGGATGAAGTGGTCGAAGTCGGCTTCCCGTACTTCGGCGGCGAGCACGATGCCCTGCTCAGGCGGCGCGTGCCCACGCGCCGCCTGACGCTGGCCGACGGCACCACGGTTCACGTGGCCACCGTCTATGACCTGCAGATGGCCAACTACGGCGTCGACCAGGGCCTTGGCGGCCCGAACGTCGCCACGTCGTACGACGACGATGTGCCCTACACCCCTGCCTGGCAGGAAAAGCACACGTCCGTGCCGCGTAAGCTCGTCATCCAGGTCGCCCGCGAGTTCGCCGACAACGCCGACCGCACGCAGGGCAAGAGCATGGTCATCGTTGGCGCCGCGCTGAATCACTGGTACCACAACGACATGATCTACCGCGGCATCATCAACCTGTTGATGATGTGCGGCTGCATCGGCAAGAGCGGTGGCGGCTGGGCGCACTACGTCGGTCAGGAAAAGCTGCGGCCGCAGTTCGGCTGGGCGCCGCTGGCGTTCGGGCTGGACTGGTCGCGCCCGCCGCGCCATATGAACGGCACGTCGTTCTTCTACAACCACACCAGCCAGTGGCGTCACGAGAAGCTCGGTGTCGACGAAATCCTCGCGCCGACTGCCGACCGCGCGCGCTACGACAAGCTGTCGCTGCTCGACCTGAACGCCAAGTCCGAACGGATGGGCTGGTTGCCTTCCGCGCCGCAACTGGGCCGGAACCCGCTCGATGTGGTGGCCGAGGCCCGCGCCGCCGGCAAGGACCCGATCGCGGATACCGTGGAGCAACTGAAGTCCGGCAAGCTGCAGTTCGCCTGCGACGACCCTGACAATCCCGCCAACTTCCCGCGCAACATGTTTGTGTGGCGCTCGAATATTCTCGGCAGCTCCGGCAAGGGCCACGAGTACTTCCTCAAGTACCTGCTCGGCACGCAGAACGCCGTGTTCGGCGATGAGAACGATGCGATCAAGCCCAGCGAAGTCACAGTTCGGCCGGCCGCCGAAGGCAAGCTCGACCTGCTGACCGTGCTCGACTTCCGCATGAGCACCACCTGCCTCTACGGCGACATCGTGCTGCCGACGGCCACGTGGTACGAAAAGGACGACCTGAACACGTCCGACATGCACCCGTTCATCCACCCGCTCTCGGAAGCCGTGCAGCCGCTCTGGGAAAGCAAGACGGACTGGGAAATCTACAAGGCGATCGCGAAAACATTCAGCGAGATTGCCGGCCCGTACCTTGGCACACGCGAGGATCTGGTCTGCACCCCGCTGCTGCACGACACCCCGGGCGAACTGGGCCAGCCGTTCGAGCCGAAGGACTGGAAGCACGGCGAGTGCGACCTCATCCCGGGCAAGACCGCACCGTCGATGACCGTGGTGGAACGCAACTATCACGACATCTACAAGAAGTTCACGTCGATCGGCCCGCTGCTCGACAAGCTTGGCAACGGCGGCAAGGGCATCAACTGGAACACCGAGCACGAAGTGCACGAGATCGGCCACCTGAGCAAGACGGTGACCGAGCCGGGCGTCAGCCAGGGCCGTCCGCGCCTGGAAACCGCGATTGACGCCGCGGAGATGATCCTGACGTTCGCGCCCGAAACCAACGGCCACGTGGCCGTCAAGGCCTGGGACGCGCTGTCGAAGATCACCGGCCGCGACCACACGCACCTGGCTGTCGGCCGCGAGCACGACAAGATCCGCTTCCGCGACGTGCAGGCCCAGCCGCGCAAGATCATCTCGGCGCCGACGTGGTCAGGACTCGAGTCCGAGGAAGTCAGCTACAACGCCGGCTATACCAACGTGCACGAGCTGATTCCATGGCGCACGCTGACGGGCCGTCAGCAGTTCTACCAGGATCACCGCTGGATGCTCGACTTCGGCGAAGGCGCGTGCGTGTACAAGCCGGCGATCGACACCAAGACGATCAGCCCGATGCTCGGCAAGAAGCCGAACGGCAACCCCGAACTGGTGCTGAACTGGATCACCCCGCACCAGAAGTGGGGCATCCACTCCACGTACTCCGACAACCTGCGGATGCTGACGCTGTCGCGCGGTGGCCCGCACGTGTGGATCTCGGAAGTGGAAGCCAAGGCCAACGGCATTCGCGACAACGACTGGGTCGAGGTCTTCAACGTCAACGGCACGCTGACGGCGCGGGTGGTCGTATCGCAGCGCGTTCCGCAAGGGATGTGCCTGATGTACCACGCCCAGGAAAAGATCGTGAACGTGCCTGGGGCCGAGACCAGCGGTATGCGCGGCGGTATCCATAACTCGGTCACCCGCGCGGTGACCAAGCCCACGCACATGATCGGCGGCTACGCGCAACTGGCTTACGGCTTCAACTACTACGGCACCGTCGGCAGCAACCGCGACGAGTTCGTGATCCTGCGCAAGATGAACAAGGTGGACTGGCTCGACCAGCCGCTACGAGAAGAACGTACCTCTGCAAACGAAGCAGAAAAGATCGAAGGAGCAAGGTAATGAAGATTCGTGCCCAGGTAGCCATGGTGCTGAACCTCGACAAGTGCATCGGCTGCCACACCTGCTCCGTGACGTGCAAGAACGTATGGACAAGCCGTGAAGGTGTCGAGTACGCATGGTTCAACAACGTCGAGACCAAGCCCGGTGTCGGCTTCCCAAAGGAATGGGAGAACCAGGACAAGTGGCAAGGCGGCTGGAAGCGCAATGCCGACGGCAGCCTCACGCCCCGTCAGGGCGGCAAGGCGAAGATCCTGGCGAACATCTTCGCCAACCCGAACCTGCCGCAGATCGACGACTACTACGAGCCGTTCACCTTCGACTACGAGCATCTCCAGAATGCCCCGCTGATGCAGACGCCGCCCACGGCGCGTCCCGTATCGGCGATCACCGGCAAGAAGATGGAGAAGATCGAATGGGGTCCGAACTGGGAAGACGACCTCGGGGGCGAGTTCGACCAGCGCAGCCGCGACAAGCTGTTTGAAGACATCCAGAAGGACATGTACTCGACGTTCGAGAACACCTTCATGATGTATTTGCCGCGCCTATGCGAGCACTGCCTGAACCCGACCTGCGTGGCGTCCTGCCCCTCCGGCTCGGTCTACAAGCGCGAGGAAGACGGCATCGTGCTGGTCGATCAGGACAAGTGCCGCGGCTGGCGCATGTGCGTGTCGGGCTGCCCGTACAAGAAGATCTACTTCAACTGGCAGACCGGCAAGGCCGAGAAGTGCGTGTTCTGCTATCCGCGTATCGAGGCCGGGCAACCGACGGTCTGCTCGGAAACCTGCGTGGGCCGCATCCGCTATCTCGGGGTGATGCTCTATGACGCCGACCGCATCGAGCAGGCCGCGTCAGTGGCTGACGAGCGCGATCTGTACCAGTCGCAACTCGACGTCTTCCTCGATCCGCACGATCCGAAGATCCAGGCCGAGGCGCTGCGTCAGGGCATCCCGCAAAGCTGGCTGGACGCCGCGGTCAAGTCGCCGGTCTACAAGATGGCCTGCGAGTGGAAGGTGGCCTTCCCGCTGCACCCGGAATACCGCACGCTGCCGATGGTCTGGTACATCCCGCCGCTCTCGCCGATCCAATCGGCCGCGGAATCGGGCTTCATGGGCATGAACGGCGTGATCCCGGACGTGAAGAGCCTGCGCATTCCGGTCAAGTACCTCGCAAACCTGCTGACCGCAGGCGATGTGAATCCGGTGCTGTCCGCGCTGGAACGCATGCTGGCGATGCGCGCATACAAGCGCTCTGAATCGGTGGACGGCCTGCAGGACCTGGCCGTGCTCGAACAGGTGGGGCTGACGCCCGCGCAGGTCGAGGACATGTACCAGATCATGGCCATCGCCAACTACGAGGACCGCTTCGTCGTGCCGTCGTCCCACAAGGAAATGGCGGAAGACAGCTTCGACGAGAAGGGAAGCTGCGGTTTCAGCTTCGGCAACGGCTGCTCGGGTGGCACGTCGGACGGCTCGCTGTTCGGCACGAAGAAGCCCAAGCCAGAAGTGTCGTACGCCGACTTGCCGCGCTCGCGCCGCAAGGCCATCACCGGTTAAAGGAAGGAGTTCGAAACATGCCCATTCATCAGGTACTCAGCACCCTGCTCTGCTACCCCGAACAGGAATGGCTCGACAGCCTCGAGGAAGCCAACCTCGCGCTGGTCGAATGGCCGCAGGCGCGGAACATGCTGGCGCCGCTGCTCGACGAGCTGCGCAGCCGCCCGCTGATCGAGCTGCAGGAAAACTACGTCGCCACGTTCGATCGCAGCCCGTCCCACTCGCTGCATCTGTTCGAGCATGTGCATGGCGAAAGCCGCGACCGTGGCCAGGCCATGGTCGACCTGATCGACGAGTACCGTCGTGACGGCTTCGAGCCGCTGGAGACCGAACTTCCCGACTACGTGCCGCTGTTCCTGGAGTATCTCGGCGCGTTGTCGCTGGATGGCAAGGAAGAGCGCGCGGAGCAGTTGCTCGGTGACGCGATCCACGTGCTGGCCGCCATCGGCGACCGCCTGGCCCGCAAGGAAAGTCCATATGCCGCCGTCTTCAGGGTGCTGCGCACGCTGACCGACGTGCAGCCCGTCGCGCAGCAGGATCCTCCGGTGCGTGACATGGATGAAGCCATGGAAACGTTCGGCCCCGGCGCCGATGGCGTGGAACCGCTGCTGGGCGTGAAACCAGCCATCGACGTGATCACCTTCCATAAGCGCGCCGCGCCGTCCCCTCGCCCGTGAGCCCGTCCATTACAAGGAACCAACCAGAGCCACTACCATGAACCTGGTCCATCAATTTATCTTCGGGATCTATCCCTACATCGCAGCCGCCATCTTCCTGTTCGGCAGCCTGGCACGCTTCGAGCGCGAGCAGTACACCTGGAAGTCGGACAGTTCGCAGATGCTCTATCGCGGTAACCTGCGCACGGGCAACATCCTGTTCCACGTGGGCATCCTTGGCCTGTTCTTCGGCCATCTCGTCGGCCTGCTGACACCGGTCGCGGTGTGGGACACGCTTGGCGTGTCGCATGGCCTCAAGCAGGCCATCGCCATGAGCGCCGGTGGCGTCATGGGCACGATGTGCCTGGCCGGCCTGCTGATCCTGCTGCATCGCCGCCTGACCAACGCACGCGTGTCCGCCGTCACGCGTTTCGGTGACAAGGTCCTGCTGCTGTGGCTGCTGGTCACGCTGCTGCTGGGTCTGTCGACGATCTTCGAGTCGGCCAGCCATATGGACGGCCACATGATGGTGCAACTGATGACCTGGGCACAGCACATCGTCACGCTGCGCGCGGATGCGGCCAGCTATGTGGCCGAGGCCCCGCTGCTGTTCAAGGCGCACCTGTTCATGGGCATCTCGCTGTTCGCGATCTTCCCGTTCACGCGACTGGTGCACGTCTGGAGCGGCTTTGCCTCGGTGACCTACCTGGGACGCGCCTGGCAACTCGTCCGGGGCCGGTAAGGCCGTGTCCCCATGCACGAGATCGAACGTCTGCTCAAGGGCTTCGAACGGTTCCAGCGGCGCTACTTCGAGGCCAGGCCGGAACTCTTCGATGCCCTGCGCACGGGTCAGAATCCCCAGACGCTGCTGATCGGCTGTAGCGATTCGCGCGTGGACCCGGGCCTGCTGCTCGGCTGCGATCCGGGAGAGCTGTTCACGGTACGCAACGTCGCCAACCTCGTACCGCCGTGCGGGGATGGCGCCAGCGGGCGGCTCCACGGTGTCTCGGCGGCGATCCAGTTCGCCGTGGAGCAGCTGCATGTGGCCCGAATCATCGTGATGGGCCACGCTGGATGTGGCGGCATCCGTGCGTTGCTGGCCCATCCGCAAGACGCCGCTACGAACGCGCCGCAGGACTTCATCGGGCCCTGGGTCCGCATTGCAGGCCCTGCCCGGCGCATGGTCGAGCAGACGCTGCCCAACGCCAGTCCCGCTGAACGGCAGCGCGCATGCGAACAGGCAGCGATCCTGGTGTCACTGCGCAATCTCGAGAGTTTTCCGTTCGTCCGCGAGGCCTGCGAGCGCGGTGCGCTCACGCTGCATGGCTGGTACTTCGACCTCCAGGCGGGCGCGTTGCTGGCCTACTCGGAACGGGCAGACGATTTCCTGCCGCTGGTCTGCCCTCTCACACTGGAGGCGCGCCCGCATCGTCAACCACCGAATCGCCCCAGCATTGACAGCGGTCAAGCCGAAATACTGGGTTCTTAATAATGATGTCGGCATTTGCCCCACTCGCTGGCGACCCCATGCCAACCCTGCGCTGGATCTGCATTCCCATCCTTTCGTGTATGACCGCCACGGCTATCGCCGCCGAACCACCCGCGGCCACCCCGGCGCCTGCCAGACAAGCCGAGCTTTTCCGCCTGCTGCGCGATGACTGCGGCGCCTGTCATGGCATGACGCTGCAGGGAGGGCTCGGATCACCGCTGACGGCTGCGGCGCTGGCCGACAAACCGCGCGACGGACTCGTCGCCACGGTGCTTCAGGGCAGGCCGGGAACCGCCATGCCGCCGTGGCAACCATTCATGACACAGGACGAAGCACGATGGCTGATCGATCGACTCCAATCCGGGCACGTGCCCGCCGTACCGAAACCATGATGCGCCGCACCGCACTTCCCGTCGTGCTGGCACTGAGCGTGCTGCTCACCGGCTGCGCCACCGCAGTACGTGGCACTGGCGATATGGGCGTCGTGGTCGAGCGCGCAGCCGGTCGCATCCAGGTCGTGGAAACCTCGGGCATGACCCGACTGGCCACCATCGATGGCTTCGGTGACCTGTCGCACGCCAGCGTGGTCTTCGCGCGAGACGGCCGATACGCCTACGTCTTCGGCCGTGACGGTGGCCTGACCCGCGTGGACCTGCTGAATGCCAAGGTGACCCACCGTACCATCCAGGCAGGCAACAGCATCGGCGGCGCCATTACCCAGGATGGCCGCGTGGTGGCCGCGCAGAATTACGAGCCCGGTGGCATCCGGTTGTTCGATGCCGCCACGCTCGAACCGCTCGCCGACATCCCCGCCATCGGCCCGGACGGGCGACGCTCGAAGGTTGTCGGTCTGGCCGACCTGCCCGGCAAGCGGCTGGCGGCGAGCCTGTTCGACGCAGGCGAGATCTGGATCATCGACGTGGCCGATCCGCGCCACCCCAAAGTCACCAAGCTGCCGGCAGGCAAGCAGCCTTATGACGGGCTGGTAACGCCGGACGGCCGCTGGTATCTGGCGGGACTATTCGGGGAAGATGGCCTGGCGCTGGTGGACCTGTGGCAAACCCCGCCTGCCGCGCGGCATGTCCTGTCCGGCTACGGACGTGGCTCCGCGCCGCTGCCCGTCTACAAGATGCCGCACCTGCGCGGCTGGGCCATGGCGCAGGGCAAGGCCTGGCTGCCCGCCATCGGGCGTCATGAAGTGCTCATCGCGGATACCGCCAACGCCTGGCAGGAAGCCGGACGCGTGGAAGTTGCGGGCCAGCCGGTGTTCGTGATGGCGCAGCCGGACGGACGACAGGTCTGGGTGAACTTCGCGTTCCCGAACAACGAAACCGTCCAGGTCATCGACACAGCCACCCGGAAGGTCGTGCGCACGCTCAAGCCTTGCCGTGGCGTGCTGCACATGGAGTTCACGCCCAAAGGCGAGGCAGTCTGGCTGTCGTGCCGCGACGACAATCGCGTGGTGGTCTACGACACGACTACCTACGAGCCGTTGACCACGCTGCCGGCGGACCATCCAAGCGGCATCTTCTTCACCTCGCGCGCGCAGCGCTTCGGGATGTGACCATGACGCTGGACGACCTGGACCGCCGCATCATCGACGCCTTGCAGCTTGGACTGCCTATTACGCCTCGGCCCTACGCCGACGCGGCGCAGTCGCTCGGCATCAACGAGGGCACGTTGCTTGGCCGGCTGCAGGCGCTGCTGGATGCGGGAATCCTGACCCGGTTCGGGCCGATGTACCAGGTCGAGCGCGTTGGGGGGCGTTTCATGCTCTGCGCATGCCATGCCCCCGTCGATCGCCTGGAAGCCGTGATCGAAGCCATCAATGCCTTTCCCGAAGTCGCCCACAACTACGAGCGCACACATCATCTGAACCTTTGGTTCGTGCTGGCTGTCGCGCGCGCGGAGGATGTCACCCCCACCCTGGAACGCATCGAGGTGGCCGCGGGCGTGAAGATCCTGCCGTT
The DNA here is from genome assembly GCF_000319775.1 of Cupriavidus sp. HMR-1. Classification (NCBI taxonomy): domain Bacteria; kingdom Pseudomonadati; phylum Pseudomonadota; class Betaproteobacteria; order Burkholderiales; family Burkholderiaceae; genus Cupriavidus; species Cupriavidus sp. HMR-1. The sequence goes on along the minus strand of NZ_ANKP01000050.1, from coordinate 38,549 downwards.
TCCAAAGGAACGCGAGTACTTCGTGCACCTCCATCTCCCGACATGACCCACGATTCGCTCGACCTCGCACTGATTCGCGCCACGCAACAAGGGCTGCCACTCGTGCCTGAACCCTTTGCCGCCATCGGCGCGTCGCTCGGCATCGACGAAAGCGAGGTCATTGCGCGGCTGCAGGCCATGCTGACACTTGGCACCTTGCGCCGCATCGGCGCGGTGCCCAATCACTACTTGCTGGGTTGGCGGGCCAACGGCATGACCGTTTGGGACGTTGACGACATGCATATCGACACGCTCGGCGAACGCGTTGGCGCGCTGCCGTTCGTGAGTCACTGCTACCGCCGCACGCGCCACGCCCCGGATTGGCCGTACAACCTGTTCGCGATGGTCCACGCGCATACGCGGGAGGAAGCACAGGAACTCGTCGCCCGGATCGCAGCGTTGCTGGGTGATGCCTGCCGGGCCCACGACGTACTCTGGTCGACCCGGATCCTCAAAAAAACCGGTCTTCGGCTGCCAGCCACAGGAAACGTCTGATCATGCTCCGCGTGTCCCGATTCATGGAAGCGCTGTGTGACGGCGCGCCAACCTCCGCACTGCCCCGCGATCGCCGGAATGATGAAAGCCCCGTTGTCATCTGGCATCCGTGCGCGCCCGACCCGTCCACGGCCGGCACCGGCACCGGCACCGGCACCGAACTCGATACCACCGAGGCCCTGGCGTTGCTCGAGCAACTCCATCTCGCCCGGGTCCGCTCGCTGATCCTCTCCGGCAGCGATCCGATGGCACGCTCCGATTTCTTCAAAATCATCGCCCGGGCCCGCGAGCTGGACCTCACTGTGCTGCTGTCCACCGACGGTAGCCGCCTGACAGGCATGAACGCCGTCAAGCTGGCCGCCTATGGTCTCGACTACGTCGGTATCCAGATTGATGGTCTGCAGTACACGCACAACCATGTGCAACGCTCCCGCCACGCCTACCAACGTGCCTTGCGCGGCCTGCGCGCTGCCCGCAACGCCCACCTGAGAGTCGGGATGCGCATTGCACTGAGCCCGATGAACGCGGCGGAGTTGCCCGCGGTGGTGGCCCTGGCGGACAGCGAGCGTATCGACAGGTTTCACCTCTCTCAGCCCTGCCCTGCGGACTGCGCGCACGACTCCACCCAGAACACATCACTTCGTGACATGACGCGTGCTTCGCTCGAGTGGCTGTTCGATTATGTGTGGATGCGAGCGCAGAAAGGCAATGCAGGCGACTTCGTCACCAGCCAGCACGCGGCCAGCAGCGCCTATCTGCTGCATTGGGCCTCAACACGCGTGCCACACCATCTGGCGGCCATTCGCGAGCGTATCGCGTGCGCCAGCAAGGCCAAGGGCGCTGGCATCCTTCTGATCGATGCGCTCGGCCACGTCCATCGGGGCTCGGCCCGGCTCGATGAAACGTGCGGCAATGTACGCGAACGACCGTTCAGCGACATCGCCGAGCAACGCTTGATCCACGCGTAGTTCCCCAGAGCTACGCCGATCGCACGCGCCAGCATCTACTTTGATATTCGACAAGAGTGGGACACGGAGCCTGTGCCACGCTTGCCCGTCACTACTACGCATACAAGGTGAACTCAACATGACAGAGCATTGGTTGACGCTGGCCGGCCGGCGATTGCTGCCGATCGTGCAGGGCGGCATGGGCATCGGCATTTCGGCGCACAGGCTGGCGGGAACCGTTGCCAGTCAGAACGGCGTTGGCACCATTGCCAGTATCGACTTGCGCCACCATCATCCCGACCTGATGGCCCAAACCGCCGGTACGCGTGACAAGGCACGCATCGAGGCCGCCAACCTGGTGGCGCTGGACCGCGAAATCCGCGCCGCGCGCGAACTCTCGGAAGGACGCGGCCTGATCGCCGTGAACGTGATGAAGGCCGTCGGCTCGCACGCGCAACTGGTTCGCCAGGCTTGCGAGAGCGGCGCCGACGCGATCGTCATGGGTGCCGGCCTACCGCTGGACCTGCCCGATCTCGCCGCCGACCACCCGAAAGTTGCGTTGATTCCGATCCTCTCGGAATCGCGCGGCATCGGGCTGGTGATCCGCCGCTGGATGAAGAAAGGCCGACTGCCGGACGCCATCGTGGTCGAGCATCCCGCCCATGCGGGTGGCCACCTCGGTGCGTCAGCCATCGAGGATATTGGCGACGACCGCTTTTCGTTCGACCGTGTACTGGACGAGTGCCGCGAGTTGTTCAAGACGCTGGGCCTGACGTGGGGCAGCATCCCGCTGATTCTTGCCGGCGGCATGAACAACCACACCAAGATCCGGCATTGGCTCGACAAAGGCGCTGCCGCGGTGCAGGTCGGCACCGCCTTCGCCGTCACAGAGGAATCCGACGCGCATCCAGCCTTCAAGCACGTACTGGCCACGGCGCGCCCGGAAACGTTGCGCGAATTCACCAGCGTAGCCGGTCTGCCCGCCCGTGCCGTGCTGACGCCCTGGCTGGCGAAGTACCTGTCAACAGAGAGCCGCTTGCAGCGCCGCGCGAAAACGCGCGATTGTCTGGAAGGATTCGATTGCCTGCAGGCCTGTGGCCTGCGAGATGGTATCGCCCGTATCGGCCAGTTCTGCATCGATCTCAAGCTGGCGCAGGCAGTGCGCGGCGATGTGGAGCGTGGTCTGTTCTTCCGTGGCAAGGGCACGCTACCCTTCGGCGAGGCGATCCGTCCGGTTGCGGACCTGATGCACTATCTGCTGACAGGCGAGAAGCCGGCGGATCTGACGGAAGATACCGCCCGCGCCGTCAGCATGGCCTGATGCTCAGTTCGGCGGGACGCCATGTTCCGCCACAGCTGCCGCCACCCGTGGCGGCAGCCCACCCTGTTTGCGCATGACGCGCATACAGCGCAAGGCACGCAACAACTGCACGCCCAGCCATCCGTTCGTGATGGCGAACAGTACACCGCCAACCTTCGCCAGCAACCCCGGCGCCAGCGGCACGGCCAGTAGCACCAGGAATGCCGCCAGCACCATCCACCCCTGCCTCTTCTGACTGTCCGGCGAGATGATCACCTGCATCGCCGGGACGCGCGCGCGTGGCGGCAACAGCCGGCGTAGATGCAACCAGACGAGAAATGGCACGATCTTGCCCAGCATCGCGTTCACGGGCAGCACCCCACCGCCAATCAGCGCCAGCACGCCGATGCACCACTGCGCTGCAGCCGGCATCTGATTCGGCGCCAGAGCGCTGGCAGTCGTCAGCAATGCAGCCAGCAGCAGGCTCAGGGCGGACACAGGCCAAAGCACCCATTGAGGGTCATGTCGCCGCCTCGCGCGCCATGCGGCCTTCAATGCGCAGGCGCCGAGCACCATGGCGAACAGCAGCCAGGGCACGAGCGCGAATCGCTCAACCGCCGCGCCTGGCCGCGCAATCACGACGATGCTGAATACCAGCAGCAGTAGCCAATGCCCGTAAGGCAAACAGCGTTCGAGCCAGGACGGCAAACGCTCCGTCTGCCAGAACATCGGTAGTACGGTGGTGGCTACGCCGCTCACCAGCGCCGCCAGCCAGCCGCCCAGCCCCCACGCGACATGCAGCGCCAGCACCTGTTCCGGCGCCACCGTCCACATTCCACCGAACAGGCCAGCCAGCGCCGCACCGCCCAGTGCCGTAACGATCAACGGGGCGCCGATCCATGCCAACGTCCGCGTGGTTGCATCGACTGCGGCGACCCTGAAGCCCGCCGCCAGCAACAAGAGGCCTACGAGCGTCAGGAACGTCCCGCCGGTCGCGACGGCCCAGCGAAATGCCGTGGCGCCGCTACCAAGGAATCCGGCCGCGAGCGCGGCGGCGGTCCCGGCTCCTGCTACGGCGACGAATGGTGACACCAAGCCCGCGAACGGAACGGATACCCCCGCAACGACCGGCATCATCTGGAACAAGGCGCCGAGCATGACCGGCAACAACATCCCTAGCGCCAGTGCGTGGACGGCCGCCAATGCCAATGGCGCGAAGCGATCAGGCAGCGCATCGACCGGGCCGAGTACCAGCAGCAAGCCAGCTACCACGCCCAGCCAGGGCGCAGGCATCAGGCAGCCAAACACCAGACTGGGACGCGGCGCGCTCGCGTAGTCGAGGTTGACGGCTTTCACCATGGCACGACTCGAGGTCTCAAGAGTGAGCGGCTTGTCCCGACGCGAAATCCGCCAACAGCGTATCCAGCCCCTTCACCTGGGCCTGACACATCGGAAACAGTACATTTTCTTCCTTGACGTTGTGCTGCTGCAGAAGGACAACCAGGGTATCGAGTTCCGCCGCCAGCGCGCCAACATCCTTCAGCTCCAACCATTCCCGCGCGTTGTCCAGCAAGCCACGCACCTCATCGTGTTCGTGGCGCATCACAGCGGTGGGGCCATTGCTGAACCCCACAGCTTGTTCGAACGCCGGAAACAAGCGCTGTTCTTCGGTACTGAAATTGCCCTGCAGGGCGGATTCCAAGCGCGCAAATGCACCGGCTGCGGTATCCCAGTCTTTCGCGCGCACGCAGGCTTCAACCTGCTCGATGGCTTCGTCGCAATCACGGTGTTGCCGCACCAGCGTGGTGATCGTCGTGGACATATCGCTTCTCCCGATCTCATGGTTTGATATGGCAACGATGCTAGGGCCACGTTAACGACATGGATTTGATCGGGACCAAAACTCGCTGACTTACCACGTGCCTCGCTAAGCATATTGAAACCAAAAACTTCCTTGATCTAGCGCAGTAGAGCCACCATCACACGCTGGCACAATCCGCGGCAGGGCCGCCCGTCCCCACACTCATACTGCAGCATCACCCTGCAATATCACCCGCCGGGCCGCACCTTCCCAATGCTAGCCCCTACGACTCCAGATACCACCGCCCCCTTGCCTGACAACGGCCACGTGCCGGAAGCGGTCCGGCTGACACCATTGCGCCACCGGCTTTCCACGCGGATCATCCTGCTGTCGTTCGCGTCACTGATGGTGGTGCTGGGAATGATTTCAGGCACGCTGTATCTCTCCTGGAAGCTGGAAGGAGCCGGTGCCGCCATCAACGACGCCGGAAGCCTGCGGATGCGCGCAAACCGGGTCGCCATTGAACTGACCCGTGCCCAGAGCGGCAGTCCCAACGATCTGGCAGGGCAAGTCGCGGCGCTGGACGCCACGCTCGCGCAGTTGCGCCGTGGCAATCCGGCCCGCCCGCTATTCCTGCCCGACGAACCCGCGATCCGGGCCAAGCTTGACCTCGTCGTCGCGGACTGGCAGCAGCGCCTGAAGCCGCTTGCGGTGGCCACCGCAAGCACCACGCCTGCAAACGCCTACATCGATGCCCTGCCGGTTTTCGTCAATGAGGCCGACAGTCTGGTAAAGCTGATCGAACGCGATAACGCGCGTAAAACCGATCTGCTGCGACTCTCTCAGGCAAGCCTTGCGATCATCGCGTGCGTTGGCACGGTCGCTGTGATCTATCTGCTCTACCTCTGGATCATTCTGCCCGTGCTGCGTCTGCAGGATGGCCTGCAGCGCATGGCTGCCCGCGAGTTCTCGCTGCGCTTGCCCATCGCAACACGTGATGAATTCGGCACGCTGAACGCCGGCTTCAACCGCATGGCCGACGAACTGCAGGAGCTCTATCAGGATCTGGCGGCACGCGTGGACAGCAAGACTGCCGAGTTGGCGCGGCAAAATCGGGATCTGGAAGCCCTCTACGACATGACCGCCTTCCTCAACCGGGCCAGTGATGCCGAGGCGATGGCACGCGGATTCCTGGAACGCGTGATGCGCCAGTTCGAGGCCGACGGCGGGACCGTTCGTGTGATCGATGCCACGCACGGGAAGCTCCACCGACTTGCATCAGTGGGACTTTCGGATGAACTGGCGGACAACAGCCGCTGTAGCGCGATCCATGACTGTCACTGCGGGGCCGCAGCTGAAGCGGGCATGATTACGGTGACGGACCTGCGCCAGTTCGTGCGTCAGGGCTCCGAAACACCGGAGTCTCCCTGTGGCCGCGAAGGTTTCACGGGCATGGCGGCGTTCCGGCTCGACTCTCCGCGCGGCACGCTCGGCACATTCACGCTGCATTTCCGCAATCCGCGCGAACTGCCACCTTCCGATCGCCAACTGCTCCAAACCCTCGCCCGCCACCTTGGCACGGCACTGGAGCACCTGCGGCTTGCCGCCAGCGCGCGCCAGCTTGCGGTCGTCGAAGAGCGCAATCTGGTGGCGCAAGGATTGCACGACAGCATCGCGCAAGGCCTGAATTTCCTGAACCTTCAGGTACAACTGCTCGGCGATGCGGTGGAACGGAACGACAACGCGGAAACGCGCGAGATCGTGCCACTGCTGCGACACGGCGTGGAAGAAAGTTACCAGGACGTGCGCGAACTGCTGCACAACTTCCGCTCCCGGCTGACGACGGGCGACATGCGCCCAGCGGTGGAGGACACCGTCGCGCGCTTCCGCCGTCAATGCCGCACGGACGCCACATTGACGATCGAAGGAAGCGGACCGCCGCTGCAGCCGGAGCAGCAGCTACAGGTACTGTTCATCCTGCAGGAGGCGTTGTCGAACGTGCGCAAACATGCGATGGCCGAGCATGTCACGATCTCGCTCACGCAGGGGCGCGACTTCCGACTCGTCGTCCAGGACGATGGCGAAGGATTCGATCCTTCCGAATTCGACGGCCAGGACAGCGCGCACGTCGGTCTGCACATCATGCAGGAACGGGCATCGCGGCTTGGCTCGACCCTGACGATCGACACCCGCCCAGGGGCTGGCGTCCGCGTCGCCCTATCATTGCCGCGCGGCGAAACCATGGCGCAGCCAGACGAGTTGCTGGCGGCGCAGGAGTCTTCCCAATGACCATCCGTATCCTACTGATCGACGATCACACATTGTTCCGCTCGGGTGTTCGTGCGCTGCTGCAGCGGCAGAGCGATTTCGAAGTGGTCGACGAAGCCGCCGATGGCGTGGAAGGCATCAAGCGGGCCAAGCAGCATCGACCGGACGTGATTCTGCTCGACCTGAATATGCCCGGCCTGTCAGGACTCGAAGCCCTTCAACTGCTGACGGAGGATCTGCCGGAATGCGCGGTGATTGTGCTGACGGTATCCGAGGAAGGAGAAGAACTGGCCAGCGCCCTGCGCAGCGGCGCGCGGGGTTACCTGATCAAGAACATCGAGACCGAAGCGCTGACGAGCGCGATCCGGCGGGCTGCCGCAGGGGAGCCGGTGATCTCCGACACGATGACCGCCAAGCTCGTGCAGCAATTCAAGGCTCCGGCGGCCGCACCTGCCCTGCTAGAGCGTGGCGACGCGGCCCCTCTGACGGCGCGTGAGCGGGACATTGTGCGCGGACTGGTACGCGGCGAAAGCAACAAGATGATTGCGCGCGCGCTGGGCGTGGCGGAGAGCACGGTCAAGATTCACGTGCAGAACATTCTGAAAAAGCTCAATCTGGCCAGCCGCGTGCAAGTGGCCGTCTACGCCGTGGAGCATGGGCTTACCGCATGAGGCAATCGAAGCCGGGGGCCATTGGCGCCCGGCCTCTCACTTATACGGCGCTTATGCGATTCAGTAATCCGAGCGCTGCACGCCCTGTTCGGTACCCAGCAACAGCACATTTGCTCCGCGCAGGGCGAACAGACCAACGGTCACCACGCCGGGTAGCTGGTTGATTTGCTGCTCCAGCGCCCTCGGGTTCTCGATCTTCAGGCCCGAGACATCCAGAATGACGTTGCCGTTGTCGGTCTTGTAGATACCGCCTTCCTTGGTCATGCGCAGACGCGGCTGACCGCCTAGCGCCGCCAGGCTTCGGGCTACCGCCGCGCGTGCCATCGGGATCACCTCGACCGGCAGCGGAAATGCGCCCATCGTCGGCACCAGCTTGCTGCCGTCGGCAATGCACACGAATCGATCCGCCACCGAGGCAACGATCTTCTCGCGCGTCAGCGCGCCGCCACCGCCCTTGATCATCGCGCCGGAGTTGTCGATCTCGTCAGCGCCATCCACATAGACGGGAATGCTGTCGACCTCGTTCAGATCGAGCACATTGAAACCGTGCTGTTGCAAGCGGCGTGTGGAGGCCTCGGAACTCGACACCGCGCCCGCAAAGCGCTCTTTGAACGCCGCCACGGCGTCGATGAAGAGATTGGCGGTGGAGCCGGTGCCCACGCCAAGAACAGCGCCTTCGGGCACTTCCTGCTTCACATAGTCAGCGGCAGCTTGCGCGACCAGCGCCTTGAGTTCATCCTGAGTCATGACTACAGCCAGAAAAGCGTTGGGAAACGTGTAGTGTAGCGGATTGGTTCCCCATCCCCGACGTTTACGCCACGCGCCACGCCGTTACAATGGCCTCTCCCTCCGACGGAACCCAATCATGAACGAGCTTGAACAACTGAGGCAGTTCACCACGGTAGTGGCCGACACCGGCGACTTCCAGTTGATGAAGCAATACAAGCCACAGGACGCGACCACCAATCCGTCGCTGATTTTCAAGGCGGTACAGAAGCCGGAATACCGCCCGCTGCTGGAACAGGCCGTGCGCGATCACCACGGCAATTCTGGGCTCGATGGCGTTATGGACCAGCTCCTGATCGCATTCGGCTGCGAGATCCTGGCCATCGTACCCGGCCGCGTGTCGACCGAGGTCGACGCCCGTCTGTCGTTCGATACCGAGGCCACCGTTGCCAAGGCGCGCCACCTGATCGGCCTGTACGAGCAACGTGGCGTGGCACGCGAGCGCGTGCTGATCAAGATCGCCTCGACATGGGAGGGCATCCGCGCTGCCGAGGTCCTGCAACGCGAGAACATCCGCTGCAACATGACGCTGCTGTTCTCGCTGGCACAGGCAGTGGCTTGTGCCGAGGCCGGCGCGCAGCTGATCTCCCCGTTCGTGGGCCGCATCCTTGACTGGTACAAGAAGCAGGCTGGCGAGAAATGGGACCCCGTGGCGAACGGCGGCGATAACGATCCTGGCGTGCGCTCGGTGCGTCAGATCTATGACTATTACAAGAAGTTCGGCTATGCGACCGAGGTCATGGGCGCCAGCTTCCGCAGCACCGATCAGATCCTGTCGCTGGCCGGCTGCGACCTGTTGACGATCAGTCCGGAACTGCTCGAGCAGCTTTCAGGCGGACAGGGTGCCGTTGCGCGCAAGTTGTCCGTGGAGCAGGCTCAAGCCGGCAACGTCGCACGAATCGCCGCAGATGAACCCGCCTTCCGCTGGCAACTCAACGAAGATGCGATGGCAACGGAGAAGCTCTCCGAAGGTATCCGCCTGTTTGCGGCCGATGCGATGAAACTGGAGAAACTCGTCGGCGAACTGGCCGGTTGAGTCGGGATCGCGGCTCGATCCAACGCCTTGGAGGGAGCCGCGGATCCGCAGTCGAACAGTCGTTCAGACTGCCTGCGGCCAGAGCAACGGCAGGCATTCACCCGCCGGCGCGGCCAGTACGATATCCGCCGTCTCGTCCAGTGCTGACGGCTGCGGATTCACCACGATCACGCGCGCGCCGTTCTCCTTCGCCACCCCCGGCAGCGCCGCCGCCGGATACACCAGCCCCGACGTGCCCACAACCAGGCAGAGGTCACAGGACTCGGCCGCATGGTCGGCGCGGAAACGGGCCACTCGCGGCAGGTCCTCGCCGAACCACACCACGCCGGGGCGCATCATCGCACCACATATCGCGCATCGCGGAGGATCGCCCGGAATCGGCGGCACGGTGTCGCAACGACCACAGCCATCAAGCCATTTGTTGGCGAAGAGGTTGCCGTGCAGTTCCACCACCTGCTCGCTGCCCGCCTTCTGGTGCAGGCCGTCGATATTCTGCGTCACTAGCGTCATCGGCTTCAGCCGGGCCAGCACCGCAAGCGCATGGTGGGCCGGATTCGGCCGGGCCGCCGCCACCAGCTCGCGCCGATGCTGATACCACTGCCACACCAGCGCTGGTTGACGACGGTACGCTTCTTCCGTCGCCAGTTCCTCGGGATCGAAGCGCTCCCATAGGCCGGTCAGCGCATCGCGGAACGTCGGCACACCCGACTCCGCGGAAATCCCGGCACCCGTCAGCACAAAGATCTGACGGGCCTCGGCAACCCAGCCACGCGCCTGCTCAAGGGCGAGGCTATCCATGATCAGCGCGGCAGACGGCGCTGACGCACCGCTTCGTACAGGCACACGCCGCTGGCCACCGACACGTTCAGGCTCTCGACGCCCCCCGCCATCGGAATCGCCACCAATTCATCGCAAGTTTCGCGCGTCAGGCGGCGCATACCCTCGCCTTCCGCGCCCATGACGATGGCGGTCGGTCCCTTCAGCTCGACGTCGTACAGCGCTTTCTCGGTGCCGTCAGCCGTACCGATCACCCAGATGCCACGCTCCTGCAGTTCGCGCAGCGTGCGCGCAAGGTTCGTCACCGTGATGTACGGCACGGTTTCGGCCGCGCCGCTGGCAACCTTCGCTACCGTGGCATTCAGACCGACGCTACGGTCCTTCGGCGCGATCACCGCGTGCGCGCCAGCGCCATCGGCCACGCGCAGGCATGCGCCGAGGTTGTGCGGATCGGTGACACCATCGAGCACGAGCAACAGCGGCGTGCCTTCGATGCCATCCAGGAGTTCGTCGAGGTTGAGCGCAAGCGAAACATCTTCGGCCCGCGCCACTACGCCCTGGTGGCGATCAGTGCCGGCCATGCCGCGCAGGCGCTCGGCATCGACCGGATGCAGCGTCACGCCAAGACTCTCCGCCAGGCGGATAAAGTCCTGCATGCGCCGGTCACGGCGATTCGCTTCGATGTAGATATCGGACACGCTCTGCGCGTTCTGGCGCAGGCGTGCGTTGACGGCGTGAAAGCCGATCAGGAGTTTGTGTTTGGCCATGGCGCGCATTGTACCCGCCATGGCCAACTTCAAACGCGCCAGATTAGCGCTTGCGGGCTGGCCGCGTGCTCTTGCCAGCGGGCTTGGGCGCGCGCTTGGTCGTCGGCTGCCGTTCGGTCTTCAAATGCGTCGGCTTTGGCTTGGCCGCTCGCTTCGCGGGCTTGCCTGACTGCGCCTTCTTCGCCGACCCACGGCCATGCGACGTATGCCCGACATGGGCGTCGCGCGGCTTGAGCGGCGTGATGACCGCCTCGAACACCGGTTGCTCTTCGATCACACGGTCCAGCGTTTCGTCGAACGACTCTTCCGGCTTCGAAGTGCCACCGAGCAGCGCGGCAAGCTGACGTCCCTTCTTGCGCGCCGGCACCGCATGGGCAGCCGGCACCCGCGGTTGCTCGGGCACGCCGGCCCGGGCGCGCAGCGTCTTGGCCGACGGCTCCTGCACCAGACGGAAGTCAATCTTGCGGGCATCGAGATCGACGCGCGACACCTGCACGCGCACGCGATCGGTGAGCCGGTAGCGGATGCCAGTCCGCTCGCCACGCAGTTCGTTGCGCGCCTCGTCGTACTGGAAATAGTCGCTGCCCAGTTCCGTCACGTGCACGAGGCCTTCCACATACAGCTCGTCGAGCTGCACGAAGATGCCGAACGACGTCACCGCGCTGATCGTGCCAGCGAAATCGCTACCCAGCTTGTCGCGCATGAAGTAGCACTTGAGCCAGGCCTCCACGTCGCGCGATGCCTCGTCGGCACGACGCTCGTTGGCCGAGCAGTGCAACCCCAGTTCGTCCCAGACGCCCTCGTCGCGCTTCGCGCGCGCGGCAACGTTCTCGGCACGCTTCTCGGCATCGGCGGCCTGCATCCGGCGCGCTTTCGGCGAGATCTGCGTATTGAGCTCCGTCCCCTGGATAAAGGCCGGCCGATACTTCGTATGTGCGAGGATCGCCTTGATCGATCGATGCACGAGCAAGTCCGGATAGCGGCGGATCGGGCTGGTGAAGTGCGCGTACGCCTCGTAGGCCAAGCCGAAGTGGCCGATATTGTCCGGGCTGTAGACCGCCTGCTGCATCGAACGCAGCAGCATCGTCTGCAACATCGGCGCATCGGGACGCGACTTGATCTTGTCCATGACCTCGGCATAGTCCGAGGCCTGCGGCTTGTCGCCACCGCCAAGCGACAGCCCGGCGGTTTTCAGGAACTCGCGCAGATTCTTGAGCTTCTCTTCGCTCGGACCCGCGTGGATCCGGTACAGCGCCGGATGCTTGAAGCGCTCGAGGAAGTCGGCCGCGCAGACGTTGGCCGTCAACATGCACTCTTCGATCAGACGGTGCGCGTCGTTGCGCGTGCGCGGCAAGATCTGCTCGATCTTGCCCTGCGCGTTGCAGACGATATAGGTCTCGGTGGTGTCGAAGTCGATCGCGCCACGGGCACGGCGAGCCTTGAGCAGGACCTGGAACAGCTCATACAGGTTCTGCAGGTGTGGCACCAGTTCCGCGCGCTTGTGGGCCTCAGGCCCCTTGGTGTTCGACAGAACCGACCAGACCTCGTTGTAAGTCAGGCGCGCAGCGGAGTGCATCACCGCCGGATAGAACTGGTAGCCCTTGAGTTCGCCCTTGGCCGTGATCACCGCGTCGCAGACCATGCACAGACGGTCGACGTTCGGGTTCAGCGAACAGAGGCCATTTGACAGCTTCTCCGGCAGCATCGGAATCACGCGGCGCGGGAAGTAAACCGACGTGGCGCGATCCAGCGCATCGGCATCGAGCGGCGTGCCCGGCCGCACGTAGTGCGACACATCGGCGATCGCCACGATCAGACGCCAGCCCTTTGCACGACCGATCTTCACCTGCTCGCAATAGACGGCATCGTCGAAGTCGCGCGCATCCTCGCCATCGATCGTAACCAGCGGAATGTCGCGCAGGTCGATGCGATGATCGAGGTCGGCCTGAAGCACCTCATCGGGCAACCCTTGTGCTTCCTTGACGGCAGCGGGCGAGAACTGATGCGGCACGCCGTACTTGCGCACGGCAATCTCGATCTCCATGCCGGGATCGTCGATATCGCCAATCACCTCGACCACGCGGCCCACCGGCTGCACGTAGCGATCGGGCCATTCCATCAGCTCGACGCTGACCACCTGCCCCACGCGCGCCTTGCCTTGGGCCTTGGGCGGAATCAGGATGTCCTGGCCAATGCGCTTGTCTTCCGGCGCCACCACGAGCACGCCATTTTCAGACAGCAGTCGGCCGATCACGAAGCGATTGGCACGCTCCACGATCTCGACGATCTGCCCTTCTGGACGGCCGCGGCGGTCATAGCCAACCACGCGCACCTGCGCGCGATCGTTGTGCATCGCCTTCTGCAGCTCGCGCTCGGGCAGGAAGATATCGTCCTCGCCGTCGTCGCGAATCAGGAAGCCGAAGCCGTCGCGATGGCCCTGTACGCGGCCAAGCACGAAATTGGGTTGATGGGCCAGCTCATAGCGGCCCTTGCGATTGAGTTCGATCTGGCCGTCGCGTTCCATCGCGGCGAGCCGTTTCTGAAAGCCGTCATGCTCCTTGCGCGTGACGGCCAGGGCCTTGGCGATATCGCCGGCCGACAGGGGCGACCCCGAAGTTCTCAGTACGCCAAGGATTTCTTCCCGGCTGGGGATCGGATAGTTGTTCTGATTCAATTTTTCTCGAAACTGTTTGACAAACGTTTTACGGTCGCTATAATGGCCGCTTCGGTTGTTTCGACACCTGCCCAGGTGGCGGAATTGGTAGACGCACTAGGTTCAGGTCCTAGCGGTGGCAACACTGTGGAGGTTCGAGTCCTCTCCTGGGCACCAAGATTTGGCGAGAAACCCGCAACACACGTTGCGGGTTTTTTGTTTTTGCATCGCCGAATCCTTCAAATCTCGTTCCTCTCTTTTGTTCACTCTCTCTATGGCGCAAAGCCGTGGATGAGTGTATCAGCTTCAGTGCCGATTCCGGCATTATCTCGCCACTCTCGTAGCATCCATCACGAAAAACACGCGGTATTGCCACGCCAACTCGTCGCTTGACGCGCCGGCGATATGTAACTACCATAGTTTCACATTGAAATTTCCGTATGAGCACCAGTAGCCGGTTTGCCGTCGCCGTTCACATCCTCACCCTGCTCGCGCAGGCTGAGGGTCCGGTGCCGTCGTCGATGATCGCGGGCAGTGTGGGAACCAACCCCGCACTCATCCGGCGCATGATCGGCGCGCTCACCGAGGCGGGCTTCGTCACCACGACAATGGGCAGCACCGGCGGCGCGATGCTTGCGCGGCCCGCCAGCCAGATCACATTGCTCGAGGTGTTTCAGGCCACGGAGACCACTGCGCTGATCACGCTGCACCAAAGCGCGCCGAATCCGGCTTGCCTGGTAGGTCGCGAGATCACCGGCGCTCTGCAAGTGGTTGCCGATCGGGCGCAAGCCGCCATGGATGCCACGCTCGCGGAAATCACGATTGCCAGCATGCTCGGCGAAGTCGAACATGCCGCCCGGCGCCGCAAGCGCTGATTTTTTTTGTCCGGATATGTAACCACATCGGTTTCATATCAACCACTTCCGAGAGGATACGACCATGAAGATCGCCATCATCGGCGCTACCGGCAACGTAGGTACGCGTCTGACCGACGAAGCACTCCGCCGCGGCCATGCCGTCACCGCAATCGCCCGCCAGGCGTCGAAACTGCCATCACGTGACCGCGTCACCACCCGCGACGCCGATGTCGCCGACGCCAAGGCACTGGCTGATGCCGTGCGTGGCAACGACGTCGTCATCAGCACCGTCCGGTTTCTGCAAGCCACGGCGGCACAGATCACAGATGCGGCCAAGACGGCTGGTATCAAGCGCCTGCTGGTAGTGGGCGGTGCGGGCAGCCTCTACGTGGCGCCAGGCGTGCAACTCATCGATACGCCGGAGTTTCCGGACATGTACAAGGCAGAGGCATCCGCAGGCCGTGATTTCCTGAACGCCCTGCGCGGCGAATCTCAGCTCGACTGGACGTTCCTGTCGCCGTCGGCACTGTTCACGCCCGGCGAGCGCACGGGCAAGTTCTGCCTCGGCAAGGAAGATCTGCTTGTCGCCGCTGACGGCAAAAGCTGGATTTCGATGGAGGATTATGCCATCGCGATGCTCGATGAGATCGAGCAGCCAAAGCATGTGCGGGAGCGATTCACGGTTGGGTATTGAATTCACCCGCGACAATCACCCGTCTCCCATTCGTGAGAGACGGGTTGGGGGCACGGGTCGACCACGCGAACCCCAATGCTCTCCGAGCCCTGCCCTCCCGCACTTGCGGGAGGAGGGACGGCGGCCTTCAGGCCGCCGAATCGTCTTCCTGCAGGCTGGCGCGCTTGCCGCGCTTGAGCCAGGCAGCAAGGTTATGCGGACGCAGCGTGTCGTACTCCTCGAACGGCTGGTGGATCCAGGGGTTCGAAGGCAGGAACGTCACGTGGTAATCGGGTGTTACCTTGGAGCAGGCCTTGTACCAGAGCACGGCCGAACGCACATCCGTCACCTCGGGATAGCGCTCCTTCAGGTGGCGCCCCACGCGCTCCAGCGTGACACCCGAGTCAACGAGGTCGTCAACCAGCAGGATCCTGCCGGACAGATTGCCACGCGTCATCGTGATGTACTGCGCGATATCGAGTTCGCCCTGCTGCGTGCCCGCCGCCTCGCGGTACGAGCTCGTGGCCAGGATCGCCAGCGGCACATCGAATATGCGCGACATCTGGTCGCCCACGCGCAGGCCGCCGCGCGCCAGACACAGGATCTGGTCGAACTTCCAGCCCGACTCGTGCACGTTCAGCGCCAGACGCGCGATCAGGCGATGATATTCATCCCACGAGACCCACAGGTTCTCGTCATCATTGATTGGCAGGTTCATGGCGTCTTTTCTTGTATCGATGGCCAATGGATAAAGCATCGGCCCGCATATCGCGGGCCGAGGACTATCTGTGAGGCCGTGGCGCTCGTGGCGCCACGATCATGCTCACGGGGTAATGCAGGCGGGTCAGGCGACCTGGTACGGATGACGCAGCAGAATCGTCTCGTCGCGGTCCGGACCGGTCGACACCATGTCGATCGGAATGCCGACCACTTCCTCGATTCGCTTCAGGTAAACGCGCGCCGCTTCGGGCAGCGCATCCCAGGTCTTCACGCCAAAGGTCGATTCGTTCCAGCCCGGAAACTCTTCATACACCGGCACGCAAGCGGCCACGGCATCCGAGCCACGCGGCAGGATATCGACGCGCTTGCCGTCGAGCTCGTAGCCCACGCACAGCTTGATCGTTTCCAGACCATCGAGCACGTCCAGCTTGGTCATGCACAGACCGGACACACCGTTGATCTGTACCGAGCGCTTCAGCGCAGCGGCATCGAGCCAGCCGGTACGGCGCGGACGGCCGGTCACGGAACCGAATTCCTTGCCGACGTTAGCCAGGCGCACGCCCACGGCATCCTGACGGGCAGGGTTGTCGTTATCGTACAGTTCGCTCGGGAATGGGCCAGCGCCAACGCGCGTGCAGTACGCCTTGGTGATGCCAAGGATGTAGTTCAGACGACCCGGGCCCACGCCCGCGCCAGCCGCAGCAGCGCCGGCCACGCAGTTGCTCGAGGTGACGAACGGATAGGTGCCGTGATCCACGTCGAGCAGCGTGCCTTGCGCGCCTTCGAACATCAGGTTGTTGCCTGCCGCATTCACGGCATACAACTCGGCCGACACATCCGCCACCATCGGCTTCAGACGCGGCGCAAATGCCAGCGATTCGTCCAGGATCTGCTGATAGTCGACGGCTTCGGCGCCGAGGTACTGGGTCAGCATGAAGTTGTGGAATTCGACGTTTTCGCGCAGACGTTCAGCGAAGTGCTTCGGATCGAACAGGTCCTGCACACGCAGCGCGCGGCGAGCCACCTTGTCTTCGTATGCCGGGCCGATGCCGCGTCCCGTCGTGCCGATCTTGGCGGCGCCGCGGCGGGCTTCACGTGCCTTGTCGATGGCCACGTGGTACGGCAGGATCAGCGTCGCGGCTTCGGAAATACGCAGGCGATTCTGCACCTGCAGGCCGGCAGACTCGAGCTCTTCGATTTCGCGGAACAGCGCCTCAGGCGACAGCACCACACCGTTGCCGATATAGCAGATGGTGCTTTCGCGCATGATCCCCGAGGGGATCAGTCGCAGAATGGTCTTCTTGCCGCCGATGATGAGCGTATGGCCAGCGTTGTGGCCGCCCTGGAACCGCACCACACCTTTAGCATGATCGGTAAGCCAATCGACGATTTTCCCTTTGCCTTCGTCACCCCATTGGGTTCCGATCACGACGACATTGCGTCCCTGGCCTACTGCGGATGCGGACATGTTGAATTGGTCAGAAGGTTAAAAACGTATTCTACTCTCGTTGTTCTACGGTTCCCGGTTTTCGGGCACGCGTATGACAGACGATTGTTGTCCAATGCGGGCGATTACAGCCCACCACGGGCATCAAACGTCATCTGAGAGCACCAAAAACGGCCGGCTCGCACGTCCGGCCAGGAATTTCAGCGAGGCACCACCACCCAGTTTGCGCCCTGGCGCTGCAGTTGCCGGTCGCAATTGAACTCGTCGAGTTCATGCGTGTGGCCCGGCAACGACTGGATCACGATCTCCCCATTTGCACGCAGCGCGGTAATGGCGGAACGCAGCGCCGGATCGGCATCCCACGGCGCGAAGATCGCCTGGGCGCGCACCTCGACAGGCGACAACGCCGCCACTTCGCGCAGATCCAGCGAAAAGCCCGTGGCCGGACGAGCGCGACCAAAGGCCTCGCCCACCTTGTCATAGCGGCCGCCACGCGCCACATAGTTCGGCAAACCAGAAACATAGGCCGTGAACATCACGCCACTGTGATAGTGGTAACCGCGCAAATCGGACAGATCGATGTTCACACTCGCATTGCTCACCTGCGCGGCAAGCGCAGCAAGCTCGTCCAGCGCACGGCCAATGGCCGGACTGGCAGGCAGCGTGACGCGGGCGCGCTCAATGACTTCGACACCGCCGTACAGCGTCGGCAGCGCCAGCAGCGCGTTCCGCTCCGTGTCGGGCAGGCCTTGGGTCAATTCGCGCAGGGCCGGCACATCCTTGGTTTCGAGCGCCGCAAACATCGCCTCTTCGATCTGGCGAATCGACGGCAACGCCGCGAGCAGCGCCTCGAGAATACCGGCGTGGCACAGGTCCAGACGAATATCCGACAGACCAGCCACCTGCAACGCAGCCAGCATCAGTTCCTGGATCTCGACGTCGGCTTCCAACCCGGCGTGGCCGTAGATCTCGGCGCCGATCTGGATCGGCTCGCGCGTCGCATTGAAACCCGCCGGGCGCGCGTGAAGCACATTGCCCGCATAGCACAGGCGCGTCACGCCCGGGCGGTTCAACAAGTGCGCATCGATGCGAGCCACTTGCGGCGTGATGTCCGCGCGAAGGCCCAGCGTGCGGCCCGAAAGCTGATCCACCAGCTTCAGCGTGCGCAGATCCAGGTCGTGCCCGGTACCGGTCAGCAACGACTCCAGGTACTCGAGCATCGGTGGCATGACCAGCTCATAGCCATAGGTGCGGAACAGGTCCAGCATTCGGCGACGCAGTTCTTCAATCTTGCGCGCTTCCGACGGCAGGACATCGGCAATGTTTTCGGGCAGGAGCCAGCGGTTGGACATGGGGAATCTCTTCTATCAAAAACACAGGCGGGAAAGGTTCATGCCCTCCAGCCGGACAAAACCCCGGAATATCCGGGGTTCTGTCGAATCACGCGATCAGGCGCCTGGTGCGCCATCCACGCTACTTCTTTCCGCCTGACGGGGCCGGCGCGGTGTTGCCACCCGGCGAACGCATATAGCGGAAGAAGTCCGAATTGGGCTCCAGCACCATCACGTTGCCCTTGTCGCGGAACGTGTTGCGGTAGGCCTCCATGCTGCGCCAGAACTGGGCGAAGCTCGGATCCTTGCCGAATGCATCGGCATAGATCTGCGAAGCCTTGGCATCGCCCTCACCCTTGACCACCTGCGCATCACGATATGCCTCGGCCAGCACCACCTCACGCTGGCGATCAGCATCGGCCCGGATTTTCTCACCTTCCGCGGCGCCAGTCGAACGCAGTTCGTTGGCCACGCGCTTGCGCTCGGCCTCCATGCGTCGATAGACGGACTCGCTGATGGCCGGCAGCAGATCCACACGCTTCAGGCGCACATCGATGATCTCGACGCCCACCGACTGCGCGTACTCCGCCATGCCACCCCGGATGTTCTGCATGACCTGCTCGCGCTGGCCCGCCACCACATCCGCCACGGTGCGCTTGCCGAACTCTTCACGCGCCACGGCGTCGATACGCTGCGTCATGCGGTCCTGCGCGCCGCGCAGGTTGCCACCAAACGCCACGAAGAATTTGCGCGGATCGGTGATGCGCCACTTCACGAACCAGTCCACCACCATCGACTTCTTCTCGGCGGTCAGGAAACGCTCGCTGGCTGCAACATCGATCGTCTGCAGACGACGATCCATGAACACTACGTTCTGCAACGGTGGCGGCAGCTTGAAATGCAGACCGGGCTCACGCACGACCTGCTTGATTTCGCCGAAAGCGAAGACGACGGCGTACTGGCGCTGGTCGACCACGAACAGCATCGACGAAGCGACGGCCAGCAGAACAAACAGGCCAATGACAAAGGAAATCAGTCGATTCATGACGGGTCTCCTTAGCGAATGTCGCGGTCGCGATTGCGCATCGACTCACGTGACCGGATATCCGGTGTGGTCGCATCCGGTACCGCCGGCGCATTCGTGCCCGCCGCTGCCGAGGACGGCGCGGCGGACGAGCCCGGCACCTGTGTCATCAGCTTGTCCAGCGGCAGATACAGCAGGTTGTTGCCCGACTTGGCATCGACAAGAATCTTGTTCGAATTGGCGTAGATCTGCTGCATGGTCTCCAGATAAATACGGTCACGCGTGACCTGCGGTGCCTTGGCATACTCGGTCTGCACCGAGCGGAAGCGCGCCGCGTCACCTTCGGCCTGCGCCACCACACGGGAACGATAGGCCTCCGATTCTTCCTTCAGGCGAGCCGCCGCGCCCTTGGCGCGCGGAATGATGTCGTTCGCATAGGCCTGACCTTCGCTGATCGCGCGCTCGCGATCCTGGCTCGCCTTGTTGACGTCGTCGAATGCGGCCTGCACCTGCTCGGGCGGCTGCACGCTCTGAACGTTGACGGAAATCACGCGGATACCAGTCTTGTAGGCCGTGAGGATCGACTGGATCGACTTGGCCAGCGATTGGGCAATCTGCTCGCGATTCTCGTAGAGCACCGCATCCATCTTGTTGCGGCCGACGATCTCACGCACCGACGTCTCCGCGGCCTGCGTCACGAGTTCTTCGTCACCACCGCGGTCGGTCTTGTTGAAGAACAGGAATTCGCTGGCGTCCTGGATGTCGTATTGCACCGTGAACCGGACGTCGATGATGTTCTCGTCCTGCGTCAGCATCGACGAGTCCTTCAGGTTGCTGTCCTTGATCGACGTGGCACGACCGACCTCGACCGAACGCACGGCCGACAGGTTTACCACTTCGGCCGACTGGATCGGCCATGGCATACGCCAGTTGATGCCGGGACCGGTGGAGTACTTGAACTTGCCGAACTGCAGGATCACAGCGGTCTGCCCTTCCTGCACCATGAAGAAACCGCTGGCCAGCCAGATGCCGATCACGGCGGCGATGATCACACCGATACCGACATTCGAGCCCTTGCCCGATGGACGCGGGCCGCTGCCGAAGCCCTGGCCACCACCGCCGTTGTCCTTGCGGCCCAGCAGGCCGTTCAGGCGGCGATTGAAGTCGCGCCAGAGCTCGTCGAGATCGGGCGGGCCGTCCTGAGGGCGTTGGTTTTGCTGGCGGCTATTGTCCTTGTCTTCATCGTCCTGTCCGTTGCGGCCCCAGCGGGGGTCGTTCAGCGAGAAGATGGCGCGCAGGCGCGGCCAGCGCGCAAACCGCAGGGCGCGGCTGCCTGGCACGATGTGCGGGTCAGGATTCCGAGGGAACAGGGGCATGAAGAGCACGGGTCCGGGAAGTTTGGATCAGAGGGATTCTAGCAGCCATCTTGATCACTTTTGCCCAGAATCCCCAATTGGGCGGGGATTCTCGTTCAAAAACGATCAATTGGCACCTTGCTGGTGGGTATCTGGTTCGTCATCGACGTCCCACGGCTCCCCATCCTGGGCGGGCTGCAGCCCTTCCAGCCTTGGATCATAAGGGGCCGGGGCCTCCGGCCGCGACGACAGCCACTGGGCCATCTCGACGATGGCCTCGCGGAGACCGTCCAGCCCCAGGCCATCCCGGGCGGAGACGAACACCTTCGTTGGAACACCGTCTTCGTCGCGCTCGATACGGGGGCCGAGTTCGAGCAACTCAGGTGCCGCATCGATCTTGTTCATGACCACGATCTGCGGAATGTCCGAGGCGTCGATCTCGGCGAGTACACGATTGACCTGTTCAATCTGCTCGTGGCGCACCGGACTCGATGCGTCGACCACATGCAGGAGCAGGTCGGCATGCACGGTCTCGTCGAGCGTGGCGCGGAACGCCGCCACGAGTTGTGTCGGCAGATCCCGGATGAACCCGACGGTGTCGGACAGCACCACATTGCCGAATCCGTCGAGAAACAGGCGGCGCGAGGTCGTATCGAGCGTGGCAAAAAGCTGATCGGCCGCATAGGCCCGCGCCTTGGTCAGCGCATTGAACAGCGTCGACTTGCCGGCGTTCGTATATCCGACCAGCGAGATACTGAGCGTGTCATTACGGGCGCGGGCGCGGCGCTGGGTATGGTGCTGGCGCTGCAGGCGCGCCAGATCGGACTTGAGCCGTTTGGCGCGATCATCGAGCATCCGCCGGTCCAGTTCGAGCTGTCGCTCGCCAGGGCCGCCGCGCATCCCGATACCACCCTTCTGCCGCTCCAGGTGGCTCCACGCGCGAACCAGGCGCGACGCCTGGTACTGCACCTGCGCCAGTTCCACCTGCACCTTGCCGACGTGGCTCTGTGCGCGCTGACCAAAGATATCCAGGATCAGACCGGTTCGGTCGATCACATGGCGCCCCAGGAATCGCTCCAGGTTACGCTGCTGGGCAGGACTCAAGGCGTGGTTGAACACCACCACATCGGCATCCAGCGCGTCAGCGGCCTGTCGCAGTTCCTCGGCCTTGCCGGAACCGATGAAGAGCGCCGGATCGGGGCGCGAACGCTTGCCGGTCAGCGTGTGCACAGGCACCGAGCCGGCCGTGGTCGTCAACAGCGCCAGTTCGGAAAGGCTTTCCTGGAAGTCATGCTTGCCGAAGTCGACGCCAACCAGGATGGCGCGGGTCGGTTCGGTTTGGGAGGTAGCTCTGGGTTGCAAGCGGGTGGACGCAGTGCGCCGAAGGAATCGTGGTTAAGACAAAATCTGGCCGCGCTGGCGCAGCCTGCAGCCCCCGGACGCCGTGAGGCTCGGGACAGGTTCAGGTTGCAAGCGGGAAGCGGCGGATGGGTTCGCCCGTTCCGGGCGGAAAAGACGGCTGATGAGCCGAGGCACGCGATGCGACGGCCGCACGGAGATGCGGCCGCCCATGGGAGAGGAAAAATCAGCTCTCGGGAGAATCATCCACACGGAAATTGACGGCGCGCGCCGGCACGACGGTGGAAATCGCATGCTTGTAAACCATCTGCGTCACAGTGTTACGCAGCAGGACGACGTACTGGTCGAACGACTCGATATTGCCTTGCAGCTTGATGCCATTGACGAGGTAGATGGAAACTGGCACGTGCTCTTTGCGCAGCGCATTCAGGAACGGGTCTTGTAGCAATTGCCCTTTGTTGCTCATGGCACACTCCAAATTTATAGATTTAGTGATGGATCATGGGGACGAAAATCCCCGGTTCAAGCCAGTTGGCGCAAGATGCGCCAAAAAAAGATCAAAAACGGTACCAGGCTGGCATCTACGAGCAGGGTTTCCCCGCTACCGTGAATTTAGCCGCAGTTCCAAACGAACGCAAACGAAACTTGGCGGCAAAACCTGTCCCTTTTCCTGGTCAATCCTTCGAGTCGGCGTACGGGTTTTTGTTCGTACGAAATTCGATCCGAAGCGGTGTTCCCTTGAGTTTGAACGCCGTGCGGAAGCGGTTCTCGAGGTAGCGCCGGTACGCGTCGGTCACGCCGGACAGCGCATTCCCGTGCACAACGATGATCGGCGGATTTGAACCACCCTGGTGCGCGTAGCGCAGTTTCGGACGGGACACACCCACGCGCTTCGGCTGCTGGAACTCCACCGCTTCCTGGAGCACCCGCGTGATCTGCGGTGTCGGAAGCTTGATCATCGCGGCGGCGTATGCGTCGTCCACCGAGCGCAGCAGCGCGCCAATGCCGGTGCGCTCGCGGGCGGATACGAAGTGGAGGTTCGCGAAGCTCAGGAACTGCAGCTTGCGCTCGAGGTCGTGCTTGACCCGATCGCGCTGATGGCCGTCCAGGCCATCCCACTTGTTCACGCCCACCACCAACGCCCTGCCCGACTCCACAATGAAGCCGGCGATATGCGCGTCTTGCTCGGAAATATCCTGCTGGGCATCCAGCAGCAGCACCACCACGTTGGCGTCCGCGATCGACTGCAGCGTCTTGACCACCGAGAACTTCTCGATCGCTTCGAACACCTTGCCGCGCTTGCGCAGGCCAGCCGTGTCAATCAGCGTGTATGGCTTGCCGCCGCGCTCGAACTCCACATAGATCGCGTCGCGCGTGGTACCCGGCATATCGAAGGCAATCACGCGCTCTTCGCCGATCAGGGTGTTCACGAGCGTGGACTTGCCGACATTCGGGCGGCCAACGATGGCGATCTTGACGCCGTGCTGACCGGCATCTTCCTGATCGGCCAACTCCGGACGCTCCTGAACGGCCAGGTCAAGGGCTTCATCGACCAGTTCGTGCACGCCGTCGCCATGCGTCGATGAGATCGCGTACGGGTCACCCATGCCGAGTTCATAGAAATCCGCGGCCACCGAGGTGTACTTCATGCCCTCGGCCTTGTTGATCGCCAGCATCACGCGACGACCTGTCTTGCGGAGGTAATCCGCGATGACACGGTCCTGCGGCGCCAGCCCCAGGCGACCATCGACAAGGAAGATGACGACATCCGCTTCCACCACGGCCTGGCGCGTCTGCTTGGCCATTTCGGCCACGATACCTTCCTTGGCCACCGGCTCGAAGCCCCCGGTATCGATCACGATGAAGGGGCGATCGCCGATACGGCCCTCGCCGTAATGGCGGTCCCGTGTCAGGCCCGGCAAATCGGCGACGAGCGCGTCGCGCGAGCGGGTCATGCGATTGAATAGCGTCGACTTCCCTACATTGGGCCGGCCGACGAGTGCGATAACTGGTTTCATTCAATAAACGGAAACAGGGGGAGGCTTTCGCCGTCCCCCAGCTATTCCGGAGTCATGTTGATCCGACAACCACCGTGCCTATGCACGTCTGGCCGCTTTTCCTGTCGGCGGAACCGGAGCCTTGGGCCCGATTCCGCAGTTGTTGGCACGACCAGGGATCATGCTACCGGATTGGCGCCGCCCGCGCGACAGGGGCACGGGCGGCCTTGGGTGCGTTACGTGCGCTGGCGATCAGTCCGGCACGAAGCCGTAAATATCGCCATCGCGGGTCTGGACCACCAGGGTCTGACCGGCCATGACCGGCGCTGCGGTAACCGCGCTGCCGTCGGTCTTCATACGGGCCAGGATCTTGCCGTCTTCGCGCGACAGGAAGTGAACGAAGCCCTCGAAGTCGCCCACCACCACCGAGCGGCCCACGGCCACGGGCGCGCCGAGACTACGATACCGCAGCTCAGTGTTCTTCCAGCGTTCATTACCGTTCTGGCGATCGAACGCGTACACCGCCGACGTCTCGTCGCTGGCATACAGCGAGGTATCATCCTGTGCCAGCCCGCTCGGCGACGAGAAATCCTTGCCCCATTGCGGCTGGCCGTTGGTCAGTTCCAGGCACGACACGCGCCCCTGGAACGTCGTCGCGCACACCTGGCGACCATTAACGGCCGGCATGCCGGTCACATCGTTCAGACGCTCGATCTCCGAGACGCCCTTCGGGTACGACACGGTGCTTTCCCACCGTAGCGCGCCATTGGCCGGGGCAAGCACGCCGAGCTTGCCGCCCGGGAAGCCGGTGACGATGCCGTCGCCGGCGAACACCATGCCCATGGCGGCACGCAGGTTCAGCGGGGTCTGCGTGCGCTGATAGATCCAGCGCCGCTCGCCCGTCGTGGCATCCATGCCAATCAGGCGCGTATCGGTGGTACGAACGACCACCAGACCGTTGCCAACCAGCGGAGCCGACAGCACCTCGCCGTTGACTTGCTTCTTCCAGATCTGCTTGCCGCTGGCGTCGAACGCGTAGATCGCACCCTTTTCACCCGCCACGGCCGTTACCGTACCGTCGGTGCCGGGACCGGACGTCAAGTCCAGATCCGTCTTCGCCTTCCAGCGCGTCTGACCGGTTGCGCCATCGAGCGCCAGCACGGTGCCGCCGTTCGACGACACATAAACCGTATTACCCGACGCCACCGGCGACATCACGTACGGGCCACCCTTACCCACGTCGGCCTTCCAGGCCTGCTTGACCGACAGCGTCGCTGCAATCGGCTTCAGCTCCGTGGGCGGATGCTTGTTTTCCTTGCTGAACAGCGAGCAGCCTGCCAGCAGGCCGAGGCAGGTGCCGGCAACGATCGTGCGGGTGGCAGCTACGCGAAGCAATGACGTCATACGGTGCAATCCTTAGTGAGGAACTGGGGCCGCTCAGGCCGCGCCCAGCGCATCGAGTTTGAACTGGATGATCTGGCGCATGGCCGCCTCACCGCTGCCGAGCTTGTCGAGCGCGCTGCGATAGGCGGTACGCGCTTCCTCGCGCTTGTCCTGGGCGGCCAGCAGATCGCCACGACGGTCTGCGAACAGCGCAGCGTAAGGCGCGGCCGGCTCGTCCTTCAGTAGCGCCAGACCCTGGTCATAGGCCTTCTCGTCCAGCAGCACGCCAGCCATGCGCACACGGGCCAGCGGCGCGTAGTCGTCACCGCCATGGTCGATCGCCCACTGGAGCTGGGTCTTGGCGCCAGCCAGATCACCGGCTTCGTACAGCACCTTGGCCGCAACCAACGCGCTCATCGGGCCATAGGCGGTACGACCAAACTTCTCTTCGAGGTCGGTAGCGGCGCGCTTCACGCGGTCGGCGTCGCGGCTTTCCGCAGCCTTGGTGACCTGCTCATACAGCATCGACGCATCGCGCGCCTGGACACGCTGCCAGTAACCCCAACCACTCCAGGCAGCCAACCCGAGCAAGATGACAATCAACGCCCAGGTGACAGCGTTGCCATACTGTTTCCACCAGGCCTTGAGACTCTCAAGCTGTTCCTGTTCTTCTAGATCGTAAGCCATGTCGAGGCAGTTACCTGCTTAGGTTGAATATAACCGACCGCCGTCAGGGACAACGACCGGGTGCTGCGATAGGGAACGGCAGATTATTGCTCGTCGTCGCCTTCGATCTCATCGACCATCGCGTCGATGATGAATTCGACAACCTGCTCGGCCGGCACAGTGGTTTGCTGGCCACCTTCGGCCGCATTGCCGCCGCGCAGTTGCTTGACCTGCACCGTGCCTGCGGCGATTTCGTCGTCGCCAATGATAACTGCAAAGGATGCGCCACTTGCATCGGCACGCTTCATCTGCGACTTGAAGCTCCCGCTCTTGCCGTCCGGCGTAGCATGGAGGACCACGTCCAGCCCGGCGTCACGCAGGCGTTCGGCGGCGATCATTGCCTGCTGGTTCGCCAATTCACCCTGGTGGACCATGTAGACGTCACAGCCCTGCACATCCGGCACCAGGTTTTCTTCGCGGATCAGTTCGATGATCCGCTCGATGCCCATTGCCCAGCCGCATGCCGGCGCAGGCTTGCCGCCCATCTGCTGGATCAGCGGGTCATAACGGCCACCGCCGGCGATCGTGCCCTGGGCACCCAGCTTGTCCGTGATCCACTCGAACACGGTCAGGTTGTAGTAGTCCAGGCCGCGCACCAGACGCGGGTTGATCTTGAACGGAATATTGTTGGCAAGCAGGATCCTCTTGACGCCCTCGAAGTGCGCGAGCGACTCTTCCCCGAGGAAATCGATCAGCTTCGGCGCATTGGCGGCCATCTCCTGCAGCGCCGGATTCTTCGTGTCCAGCACGCGCAACGGGTTCGTGTACAGACGACGCTTGCTGTCCTCATCGAGGATGTCCTGGAAGCCTTCCAGGTACTTGATGAGCTGCTCGCGATGCGCGGCGCGCTCGTGTGCCTGGCCCAGCGAGTTCAGTTCCAGACGCACGTTGGTCAGCCCGAGGTCGTCCCACAGGCGCTGGCACATCAGGATGATTTCCGCGTCGACGTCCGGGCCGGCAAAGCCGAGCGCTTCCGCGCCGAGCTGGTGGAACTGACGATAGCGGCCGCGCTGCGGACGCTCGTGACGGAACATCGGACCGATGTACCAGAGACGCTTGGGGCCGTCATACAGCAGGTTATGCTCGATCGTCGAACGCACGGCCGCGGCGGTGCCTTCCGGACGCAGCGTCAGATTCTCGCCGTTCAGGGAATCGGTGAAGGAGTACATCTCCTTCTCGACGATGTCTGTGACCTCGCCGATACCGCGCACGAACAGCTGGGTATGCTCGACGATCGGCGTGCGGATCTGCTGGTAGCCATAGGCGCGCAACATGCTGCGCGCCGCGCTTTCGAACATATCCCACAGCGGGGCGTCAGTGGGCAGCATGTCGTTCATGCCCTTCACGCCCTGCAGTGCCTTGGCGGCCTTCGTCTTGTCTTCGCTCATGTCTGATTTGTTGTTACGGTGATGCCCGATCCTTGCGCGATGGCGCCGAATCGATCAGGCCACCGCTTCTTGTGAAGCCTGTTTCGCGCCCGGACCGTAGTGCGAACGTACATACTCGTCGACGATCGCCTGAAACTCCTGCGCGATGTTCTCGCCGCGCAGGGTCTTCACCTTGACGCCGTCCACGAACACCGGCGCCGCAGGCGATTCGCCCGAACCCGGCAGCGAAATACCGATGTTGGCGTGCTTGCTTTCGCCAGGGCCGTTGACGATGCAGCCCATCACGGCCACATCCATTTCTTCCACGCCCGGATAGTCCGTCTTCCAGACCGGCATCTGCTCGCGCAGATACGACTGGATGCTTGCCGCCAGTTCCTGGAACGTCGTGCTGGTGGTGCGGCCGCAACCCGGGCACGCGATCACCATCGGCGTGAAGTTGCGCAGCCCCATCGTCTGCAGGATTTCCTGACCGACGTAGACTTCCTTCTCGCGCGGCGCGCCGGGTTCCGGCGTCAGCGAAATCCGGATCGTGTCGCCGATACCTTCCTGCAGCAGCACCGACAGCGCAGCCGTCGACGCAACGATGCCCTTGCTGCCCATGCCGGCTTCAGTCAGACCCAGATGCAGCGCATAGTCGCAGCGGCGCGCCAGCTCGCGGTACACCGCGACCAGTTCCTGCACCTGCGATACCTTGCACGACAGAATGATCTGATTGGCCGGCAAACCGATCTCTTCGGCCTTCTGGGCCGACTCGATCGCCGACGTGATCAGCGCCTCTACCATCACGCTTTGCGCGGGCCACGGTTCGGCGCGCTGGGCGTTCTCGTCCATGATGCGTGCCAGCAGATCCTGATCCAGGCTGCCCCAGTTCACGCCGATACGCACCGGCTTGTTGTAGCGGCATGCCATCTCGATCATCTCGGCGAACTGCTTGTCGCGCTTGGCGCCCTTGCCCACATTGCCGGGGTTGATCCGGTACTTCGAGAGCGCCTGCGCGCACTCGGGATAGTCATGCAGCAGGGTATGGCCGTTGTAGTGGAAGTCGCCCACCAGCGGCACATTCACGCCCATACGGTCGAGTTGCTCGCGAATCGCCGGCACGGCCGCGGCGGCTTCCGGCGTGTTCACCGTGATACGGACGATCTCCGAACCGGCGCGTGCCAGTTCCTTGATCTGGATTGCGGTGCCAATGGCATCCACCGTATCGGTGTTGGTCATCGACTGCACGCGCACTGGCGCGCCGCCGCCGATCGTCACGATGTTGTCGCCCCACACAACACTGGCCTGGCGCGAAATGCGACGCGGCAGCGGGCCCGGGATCACGGGCTGGAAAGCGTTCTGGTTCATTGCATTACCACCTTTTCTTGCATGGCTGACCGCGCCACCCGCAGCGCATTACTGCAGGGTCAGGCGGGCCACGTTATTCCGGTTGGACGCCTGGAAGTTCACTGCGGCACCATTGTGCGTCAGCGACTCAACGCCCTTCACATTCCCGAGAATGACCTTGTAGGGCCCGCCCGCGCCACCACCCGACACGGTATCGCCAGCCTTGGCCGTACCGCCGAGAATGACCTTGCCGGTGCGGTCTCGTACTTCATACCAGCTATCGGCCGAGAAACGGATCTGCACAGCACCCGCACTGTCGCCCTGCGCAGCGGGAACCGTGGCAGCCGGCGTAGCGGCTGGCGTTTTTGCCGCTTCAGCGGGCGCCTCTCCACCCGTGACCATCGGCAAACCCGCCGACGTGGTAGCCGGAGCCGGCGTGACTGCCACGGACTGCGCAGCTGATGCCGAAGCAGTCTCGGACGGCGCTGGCGAGTCGTTGCCGGTCATCACCGGCGGCAACGCTGCGCTCACCGTGCCATCGTTATTGCTCTGCTCCTGGGCCCGCTCATCGACAACAGCCGGTTTGGGCGCCTCGGCCGCGGCCTTGCTGCGGGCTTCGACCCATGCCTTGGCATGATCAAAGCCGAAATATCCACCAACGCCGATCAAGGCCAGCACGCAAACCAGCCAGACCCAGCGCCCACCGGCACCACCGCCAGTACCCTTCGAACCGAAGCGATTGCGATCGTCGAAAGCCTGATTGAGTGCGCCTTCATGACGCTGCGTGATCCCGGTAACCGGCGTGGCCTGAGCCTGCGCGTGATAGCGCCCCAGCAACCCGTCGATATTCACCTGGAGCGCCCGCGCGTAAGCACGCATCACACCCTTGGCGAACGTCACATCGGGCAGGCTCGATACATTGCCCGACTCGATGGCGACAAGCTTCGACGCTGCCACCTTCAGTCGTGCACTGACATCTTCCAAAGAAAGCCGCTGCGCCTCGCGAGCGTCTTTCAATTTCGCCCCGATCTCGCGGGCAACGGCCTCGCGGTCGGAGTCTGTCGCGCCACCGCCGACGTGACCCGTCGTCGCGGCCTGGCTGTCGGCGCGCTCTTGTTCACTCATCCCAAGCTCCTCTCTCGTATGCGGTCAACTCGCGCGAGTCGGGGAACCGGCTGCGCAGTTGTGCCGTGAGTGCGTTCTGTGTTTCGGTATCGCCCTGTCGGCGGGCGATGCGCGCACCCAGCCAGAGGGATTGCGCGCTGGCAAAGCGGCTGCTGTTGACGCGGCCAACGTAGTCCCTGGCCTGCGGCATCTCCCCGCGTTGGAAACTGAGCTGCGCGAGGTTCGTCAGCAACGCCGGATCATTGCGGTCGTAGCCATAGGCCGCCTGGAGACTCTTCTGCGCCGAAATCAGGTCGCCATTGCGCATCTCGCAAGCGCCCAGGTTCGTCAACGGCTTGACGGGGCCATTGATGGACGGTGCCTGCACCGCGCGCTGCAGCATGGTCTTCGCCTCTGCATAGCGGTTGTTCTGACACAGGAACCAGCCGTAGTTGTTCAACACATCCGGGTCGCTGTCGCGCATGCTCAGCGCGGTGCGGAAACTGTCCTCGGCCAGGGCGGTCTCGTTCATGCCCATGTAGATCAGCGCGCGAACGTGATAAGCGTCGACCAGCGTCGGATCGATATTGATGGCCTGCTTGACCTCGTCAAGCGCCACCGAATACTGGCGCGCCTCAAGGTACTGCGTGGCCAGGCGCAGCCTGATACTGGCGCGCTTGTCGGCCGGAGTCTGATCGGAAGCGGTCTTGATGTCCTGGGCGGGTGCAGGCGGCAACGAACAGGCGGACAGCATCAGCCCGAGCAGGGCAGCAACGATCAGACGGGTCATGCAGGACGGGCCTCCCGAGGGGCGCCGGCGTCAGCCACCGGCACCAGTGGCGTGATCTTGCCGAACTTGCCGCGCTCGGCCAGACGGGTACGATCCATGACTTCGCCAGCAAGCTGGCCACACGCGGCGTCGATGTCGTCGCCTCGTGTTTTGCGGATCGTTGTGACAATCCCCGCATCCATCAATATCTGGGCGAAGCGGCGAATCTGCTCGTTGTTCGAGCGCTTCAGCCCCGATTCCGGGAACGGGTTGAACGGAATCAGGTTGAACTTGCACGGCACGTCGGCCACAAGCTTCAACAGTTCCCGCGCATGTTCGACGCCATCGTTGACGCCATCGAGCATGCAGTATTCGAAAGTAATGAAATCGCGCGGGGCGAATTCCAGGTAGCGGCGACAAGCCGCCATCAGCTCGGCCAGCGGGTACTTGCGGTTGAGCGGCACGAGCACGTCGCGCAGCGCATCATTCGAGGCGTGTAGCGAAACCGCCAGCGCCACGGGCAAGTCCTTCGACAGGCGGTCCATCATCGGCACCACGCCGGACGTGGACAACGTCACGCGCCGGCGCGACAGGCCGTACGCATTGTCATCGAGCATCAGCCGCATGGCCGGCACGACCGCGTCATAGTTGAGCAGCGGCTCGCCCATGCCCATCATCACCACATTGGAGATGACACGCTCGTCCTTGGGGCCGCGACCCAGTTGGGCGCGCATCGCGAACTCGGCCATCCAGAGCTGGCCGATAATCTCACCGGTGGAGAGATTGCGGGAAAAACCTTGCTTGCCGGTCGAACAGAACCGGCAATTGACGGCGCACCCCGCCTGCGACGACACACACAGCGTGCCGCGCGTGTCCTCGGGGATGTACACCGTCTCCACCGCGTTACCGTCCCCCACATCGAGCAGCCATTTGCGCGTGCCATCGGACGATGTATTGTCCGAAATGGCAGCGGGCGAGCGGATCTCGGCACGCGTCGCGAGCTTTTCGCGCAGCGACTTGGCGAGATCCGTCATGGCGTCGAAGTGGCTGGCTCCAAACTGGTGGATCCAGCGCTGCAACTGCCGCGCACGGAATGGCTTCTCGCCGAGCTCGCCGCAATAGGCGGTGAGCGCGTCCGCGTCGAGATCGAGCAGGTTGACGAGATTGTTCATGACGGCAGTTCCAACTTGACTACAGGTTCAGTCGTGATGTCAGAGACAATCAGCGGCTGTAAACGTTCATGCCCGGGAAGAAGAAAGCCACTTCCGCGGCAGCCGTTTCCGGAGCATCCGAACCGTGCACGGCGTTAGCGTCAATGCTGTCGGCGAAATCGGCGCGGATCGTGCCCTTTTCAGCCTTCTTCGGGTCGGTGGCGCCCATCAGGTCGCGGTTCTTGGCGATAGCGCTTTCGCCTTCCAGAGCCTGGATCATGACCGGGCCCGAAACCATGAAGTCCACCAGATCCTTGAAGAACGGGCGCTCCTTGTGAACAGCGTAGAACTGCTCGGCTTCACCGCGCGACAGGTGAGCCATCTTGGCTGCAACGACTTTCAGGCCGGCGGCCTCGAAACGGGCGTAGATCTGGCCGATAACGTTCTTGGCCACAGCATCCGGCTTGATAATCGACAGGGTGCGTTCGATCGCCATGAAAAACTCCGAAAAATGAAGGGGTTACAAATGGATTAAACGTGCAATTCTAGCACGACCGCATGGCGGTTTCGAACATGCCTGCCAATGCATTTCCAGGCGTGCCCGACGCCGCAGACCACCGGGCAAAAAGATATCCATAAGTAACTTATCGACCGGAAATCGCGGGAACGGAAGCGCGTAGACCCCGTCAAATGTTTGCGTTTTCGGAAAACAACTATTGAACGGGGATATTGTCCATACAAAGCCCCCCTTGCAAATCCGCGGGCGCGATGCCACATTGGCGCTGTGCTGGCCGGGTTGCCCCGGCGCCTCACTGATATCTGATGACAGGAGTCACCATGAACAACAAGCTGAATACCTATGGTTTCGGCAATAGTGCTGCGAGCGCCACTGATGTAGCCGTCCGCAACCGGGTCCTTCGCAATACTTACTGGCTGCTGGCCATTTCGATGATTCCAACCGTGATCGGCGCCTGGATCGGCGTGGTCACTGGATTCACCGCGATGATCGCTGGCAGCCCGATGATGTCGGCCGTGCTGTTCCTCGCGGTCGCCTTCGGCTTCATGTTCGCCATTGAGAAGACCAAGAACAGCAGCATGGGCGTGGTCCTGCTGCTGGCCTTCACCTTCTTCATGGGTCTGATGCTGGCGCGCATCCTCAGCTTCACGCTGTCGTTCTCGAACGGCCCTGCACTGATCATGTACGCCTTTGGCGGTACCGCAGCCGTTTTCGGCGTGATGGCCACCATTGCCAGCGTGAGCAAGCGTGACTTCTCCGGCCTGGCCAAGTTCCTGTTCGTCGGCGTGATCCTGCTGATCCTGGCCAGCCTGGCCAACATCTGGCTGCAACTGCCGGCGCTGATGATCACGCTGTCCGTGATCGCTATCGGCATCTTCTCGGCGTTCATCCTGGTGGACGTGCAGCGCGTGGTGAATGGCGGTGAAACCAACTACGTGACCGCCACGCTCGCGATCTACCTGGACGTGTACAACGTGTTCGTGAACCTGCTGGCCTTGCTCGGCATCGCAGGCGGCAGCCGCGACTGACCCGCATCTGCCAACGAAAAAGCCGCCCTCGGGCGGCTTTTTTCATGAGCGCGCCATGTGGATTCAGTCGCGTTCGAACACCGCGATCGACTCCACGTGCGACGTATGCGGGAACATATTGACCACGCCCGCGCCGGCCAGGCGGTAGCCGGCCTCGTGCACCAGCAAGCCCGCGTCGCGCGCCAGCGTCGCCGGACTGCACGACACGTAGACGATACGCTTCGGCAGCACGTCGCTACCGGCCTGACTCAGTTCAGCAAGCGCCTTGCAGACAGCCAGCGCACCCTCGCGCGGCGGGTCTACCAGCCAGCGGTCGAAGCGGCCCAGCGCCGCGATGTCCTCGGCGGTCACCTCGAACAGATTGCGGCAGGCGAAGGACGTCTTGGCTGCCAGCCCGTTGTACTCGGCATTGGCCAGCGCACGCGTGGTCAGCGCCTCGCTTCCCTCGATCCCCATGACGGACGCACCCTGCGTCGCCAGCGGCAGCGTGAAATTGCCAATGCCGCAGAACAGGTCGAGCAGCCGGTCAGTCGGCTTCGCATCCAGCAGACGTAGCGCGCGACCAATCAGCACGCGATTGATCTGGTGATTGACCTGCGTGAAGTCGGTCGGCTTGAACGGCATCCGGATGCCGAATTCGGGCAGCGTATAGGCCAGCTCCTGCTCGGCCGGATAAAACGGATAGACCGTGTCCGGCCCCTTCGGCTGGAGCCAGAACTGCACCTGATGCTGATCGGCGAAGGCCCGCAGCAAGTCCTTGTCGGCGTCGTTGAGCGGCTCCAGGATGCGCAACACAAGTGCGGTCACCTCCGCACCAACGGCCAGTTCGATCTGCGGCATCCGATCATGGATCGACAGGCCGCCCACCAACTCGCGCAGCGGCACCAGTATTGCCGACACATGCGGCGGCAGGATCTCGCAGCGCGTCATGTCCGCCACATAGCTGCTCTTGCGCTCGTGGAAGCCCACCAGCACTCCACCCTTCTTGGCAACGTGCCGCACCGTCAGACGGGCGCGGTAGCGATAGCCCCAATCCGGGCCCGCGATCGGGCGGAACACGACGTCGGGCTTCACCTTCGACAGGTGCCAGAGATTGTCTTCGAGCACACGCTGCTTGATTGCCAGTTGCGCGCGCGAATCCAGGTGCTGCATCGAGCAGCCGCCGCACACGCCAAAATGCTGGCAACCCGGCTCCACCCGCATGACGGAGGCCTGCTTCACCTCGACGAGATGGGCCTGTTCGTAGCTAGGCTTGCGGCGATAGCTGCGATACGCCACCGTCTCGCCGGGCAGCGCGCCCTCGACGAAAATCACCTTGCCTGGCGTGCCGTCCTCGTTCTCCAGACGGCCGACGCCACGCGCCTCCATGTCGAGGCTGTCGATCTTGACGACGGGATCATTGGAAGCGGCGGAAGCGGCAGATGCCGCGTCCGGGCGGCTTGTCGGATTGGGCTGGGAAGACACGGCTTGAGACACCAGTGGGACCTGTCGTATTGTTTTGCAAAAGCGCGATTGTAGTCCAGTCGCGGCGCCCGACACCGAAGGGGCAGGCTATGGAACTGATTTCGTGGAATATCCAGTGGGGCCGCGGGGCCGACGGCAAGGTCGATCTCGCACGCATTGTTGACACCCTGCGTGGAATGGCCGATGCCGACGTGCTCTGCCTGCAGGAAATCACGCGCGGCTTCAGCGACCTTGCCGGCCACCCCGGCCCCGATCAGGTGGCCGAACTCTCCGCCCTGTTGCCGGACTACCAGGTGATCTTCGCCCCCGGCGTCGACCGGACCCACCGTGACGGCAGCCCGCGCCAATTCGGTAACGTAATCGCCACTCGCCTGCCAGTGCGCGAGATCTTCCACCATGCCCTGCCCTGGCCCGCCGATCCCGATGTCGCATCAATGCCCCGCGTGGCACTGGAAGTCACGGTGCAGGCCGGCAGTCGACTGCTGCGCATCATCTGCACGCACCTGGAGTATTACTCGACATCGCAGCGCACGGCGCAGACCGAAGCGTTACGCGACTGGCATGTGCAGGCTTGCGACCACGCGCGCCACCCGGGTCGATCGGAAAGCCGGCCCGGCCCGTTCACACCGGAACCCCGGCCGAGCGAGGCGATCCTGTGCGGCGACTTCAACAGCCGGCCGGAAGCTGGGGCCTATCTGCGCATGGTGGAAACCTATGGCGGCGTCACGCCGGACTGGCACGACGCATGGATCCATATGCATCCCGGGCAACCGCACGCACCCACCTGCGCACTGTTCGACAAGGAGCAATGGCCGGAGCCACCCTTCGCCTGTGACTTCGTATTCGTGACAGACGATCTGCTCGGGAATGTGGGCCGGTGCGAGGTCAACGACCGCACAGATGCATCGGACCATCAACCGATCCACCTGACGATGGATCTGTAGATCAGTCGTCGTCCTCGCTCTCCGGGCTCATCGGCTGGAGTCGGAACGCCCGCAGGTATTCCATCCACTGCTCCCCGGGAAGCTCTGCCAGCGTCTCCTGGGCCAGTGCCACCTCCATATCGAACTCGCGCGGCGTCAGGCCGCCGCGCATGAGCTGAAAGCGACAGTACATCAGGTACGTGTTGACGACATCGGTCTCGCAGTAGTCGCGGATCTCGTTCAGCTTTCCCGCCTGATAGGCTTCCCAGACCTTGCTGCCGTCCATCCCCATCTTGCCGGGGAATCCGCACAGCTTCGCCAGATCGTCGAGTGGCGCGCTCGCGCGCGGCTGGTACATCGCCAGCAGGTCCATCAGGTCGAGGTGCCGCATGTGATAGCGGCTAATGTAGTTGTTCCACTTGAAGTCGCGGCTGTCGTCGTCGCGGCCCTCGCCCATTTCCCAGTAGCGCGGCGCAGAGACGCCGTGAACCAGGCCACGGTAGTGCAGCACGGGCAGATCGAAGCCGCCACCATTCCAGGACACGAGTTGCGGGCTATAGCGCGCAATCAATTCGTAGAACTTCTGGATCAGCGTTGCCTCGCCATCCTCGAGCGTGCCCAGCGAGCCGACATGAAACACCGCCGATCCGTCGCGTTGCGTCCGACGCAGCACGCACGAAATGGCGGCCACGCGCTGCAGGTAGTGCGGCAGGAAGTCGGAGCCGGTCTTCTCCCGGCGGGCGGCGAACGCATGCTCGGCGACTTCGGCGTCGCTCATCGATGCGGGATGGTCATGCAAACGGCGCAGGCCGTCGACATCGGGAATCGTCTCGATGTCGAATACCAGCACAGGAGTCATAGAACGGCGTCCTTGCGTACACCTTGCGAAGCGAAATGCCGTTTGAGCTTGACCAGTGCTTCCTGCTGGATCTGACGCACGCGCTCGCGCGTGAGACCCATTTCCTCGGCCAGCTCCTCGAGCGTGGCCGGCTCGATGTGATTGAGGCCGAAACGGCGCTCCACCACATAGCGATGCTTCTCCGACAGTCGCGCCAGCCAGAGTTTCATCAGGTTTTCCAGCTCGCGGTGGGCCACCTCCTGATCGGGTGCGGCGTTATGCTCGTCGGAAAGAAAATCGAGCAGGCTGGAGCCCGGGTCGAGATCGAACGGCGTGTCGAGCGAGGTGGTATGTTCATTGAGTGCCAGCACATCCTGCACCTCGTCCGGCGTCTTGCCGAGCAGGTGGGCGATGTCCTCGAGGCTGGCGTCGCGGCCATCGGTGCCACCTTTTTCAAGATGGCGCTTGGCGCGCAGAACCTGGTTGAGTTCGCGAATCACGTGCACAGGCAAGCGCACGGTGCGTGCCTGGTTCATGATCGCGCGCTCTATGCTCTGGCGAATCCACCAGGTGGCATACGTCGAAAAGCGGAATCCGCGAGAAGGATCGAATTTCTCGATCGCATGCATCAGGCCCAGGTTGCCTTCCTCGATCAAGTCGAGCAGCGGCACACCCCGATTCAGATAGCCCTTGGCGATGCTGACCACGAGACGCAGATTGCGCTCGATCATCACCTGACGCGCGGAAAAATCACCGCCCTTGGCCAGCGTGGAGAAATGGAGTTCCTCCGGCGCGGACAGCAGCGGCTTGATACTGATGCGATTGAGATAATGCTGGACCGTGTCGGCGGCGAGTTCCGTGTGCAACACGGTACGGAAGTCATCGGGCTCGGCAGTGGTCTCACTGCTGCCCTCTTCCTCATCCTCTTCGGATTCATCCTCGTCGCCGTCGTCGTGATCGGCGTCGTCCGCATTCAAGTCCGTGTTGCGCAGGCCGACACGCGAAACTGGCGCGATCGGCTCATCGGTGACGGGTACCAGTTCGGCGGCCGGATCGTCGCCGAACATTTCCGTGTCGATCCCGCCGTCAGGTCTTGCCACTCCAGCCTTTCCTTCCGGCTGCTTGGGACGACGGGTCCTGCTGACAACTCCGGATGAGACAGTTTTCTGGCGTGGCATGAAACCTCACTGTGGCGGCAGATACCGCATCGGATCGACCGGTTTCCCGTTTTTGCGGACCTCGAAGTGCAGCTTGACCCTGTCAGAATCACTGTTACCCATTTCGGCAATCTTCTGGCCCTTGCGGACCGTCGATTGCTCTGTGACCAGCACCTTGTCGTTGTGCCCGTAGGCCGTCAAGTACGTGTCATTGTGTTTGATGATGACAAGATTCCCGTAGCCGCGCAAGGGGCCAACGTGAATCACTCGCCCCTCATCGGCGGCCAGCACTGCATCGCCCTTTTTACCCGCAATATCAATGCCTTTGTTGCTCTTCTCGTCAAATTTGCCGATCAATTGGCCGCTGGCCGGCCAAGCCAGGCGAATATCGGACGCCGGCGCGGAAGCCGATGCCGAAGGCGTTGCTGCCGGGGCTGCCGCGGCCGATGCAGGCGCCGCCGCTACAGCGGCT